>CAZOHX010000114.1:0-7351 GCA_964579315.1 uncultured Saprospiraceae bacterium | reverse complement strand
AATTATTTTAATCGTTTTATCTGTAGGGTTTTCCAATGCACAACATGTACAATGGGCAAATAAAGTGATTGCATTTTCATCGGAATATCAAAATAAAGAATATTCAGCCCATCAGGTGCTCGGAGTGCCCAATGCACTCTACAATACAAATCTAAATTATATGCATGGGTGCCCAAGAAAGAAAAGACCCACTTAGGAGAATATATACGTGTAGGATTTAAGACCCCGATGAGGATACAGCAAGTTGCCGTTGCAGAATCCTTAAATCCTGGATCAATTTATCGAATTTATGCAATAGATACACATAAAAAAAAGCACAAGATATATGAGAAACGCCCTTCAAAATATATTCATAATTCAAGGATGTTGAGAGCGAAATTTCCAAAAACAGACTATAAAGTAGCCGAGATAAAGATAGAAATGCAAACGAGTAAAATCGAAGGAAGCAATCAAATTGATGCAATTGCGATTTCAGATAGCAGGACATCGATAAAGGCAATACCACATACAATCCCCTTTAATTCTACCTTGCCCCTTGCAGAAAATTTAGGAAGACAGGTAAATAGTTTTGTTTCTGACCGTTTACCCATTATTTCACCAGATGGAAAAACTTTATTTTTTGCAAGAAAACAGCATCCCCAAAACATAGGAGAAAAAAAGAAAGATGACATATGGTTTTCACGGCGGCAAAAAGATGGAACATGGAGTCAAGCACAAAACATAGGTCGTCCATTAAATAATGATGAGCACAACTTTGTGTTCGCGACCGATGCAACAGGAAAGACGATATACTTGAGGTCTGGAGGAAAAAATGGAGGCTTAGCGGTTTCGAAGCAAAGGAAAACAGGCTGGTCGAAACCAAAACCAATAATAATTCCAGATTTTCAAAATAAAAGTGAATTTGTAGGCTATCATTTGAATGTAAATGGCGATGTTTTATTAATGTCGGTGGAGCGAACAGGGGGATACGGAGAAAGAGACATTTATGTATCATTCAAAAAACATGGAAAATGGTCTAGACCCAAGAATATAGGAAACGTAGTCAATACAGTGAATACTGAAAATAATATGTTTATTGCAGCGGATAATCGAACACTGTATTTTTCTAGCAATGGGCATTACGGGTATGGAGGTTATGATATATTTGTGACAAAACGGTTGGATGATACATGGACAAACTGGAGCGAGCCCAAAAATCTAGGAGAGCCCTTCAATAGTAAAAAGAATGAATTTAATTTTTCAATTCCAGCCTCAGGAGATTATGCCTATTTCTCATCAGGAAGTATTCAAAACTCCGATATATATCGAATTCCGTTACCAGACGAGTTAAAGCCAGATGCAGTAACCTTTGTTTCCACCCGAATTATAGATAGCGAAACAGGAAAACCAATCCAAGCAAAACTCAAAATTGAAAAACTAAATAATAAAAATAAAGGAGATGATTCAGAATCACCTATCGTATCAAATGATGAAAATATAGCCATATATGCAGAAGCCGAAGGCTATTTTGCTCAAAGCGAAAGTGCGGGATTGGATATTGAAGAAGAAGATGGAGATATGGCTCCATCTTCTGGAAAGTTGGATCCTATTGTTTCAAAATTAAAAGCACAATTAAAGCGATTAAGTTCGGATATTTCAGATTTAAAAAACAGAAAAAATAATCCATTGAAAAGAGACAAAAAGGAGAAGCAACCAAAGAAAGCACATAATCAATCACTAAAAGATAAATATGCAGCAACACTAGGTCACAAACAGCATCAATCTAAACCAAAGAAAGATATAAAAAAAGAAGAATCAGAAGATTTAGCAGAACATGAAGCAATAGCGGAAGATGTCAAAAAAGAATTAAGAGAAGAGCTCTATTCGGATGTAGAAAAAGAGCTACGTACAGAATTGGATGATGAGTTAAGGTCAAAAATGCGACCCGAAATAGAAAAAGAAATAAAAACAGAACTGGAAAAAGAATATAGGACACAAAACAAGGATGAAATACGCAAAGAACTCAAAAAAGAAATGGAGGCAAAAGTAAAACGAGAGTTAAAAAATGAAATGCGCAGGCAAGTAAAGGAAGATTTGCGTCGAGAGATGGAATATGCGATGAAGAAGAAATTGGAAATAGAAATAAGGAAGGAATTAGAAGAAAAAATGAAGCATGAAAAAATAGTAGAAAAACCAAAAGAAAAACCAAAACCAGAGCCATCTTATGTGGAGGTAGAAAAAGATATTTTGATGATACCCATAAAGGAAGGACAAATTATTTCGTTGAACAATGTGTTTTTTGATGCGAATAAATCGACCTTAAAGGAAGCTTCCAATACAGAATTGGAAAGAGTATTGGCTTTTTTAAAGAAAAACCCCAATCTTGTTGTAGAAGTTGGTGGACACACAAATGGATTGTGTAGCCACAAATTTGCTGCAGAATTATCAGAAGATCGCTCCAAAGCAGTAAGAAAGTTTTTTTTAGATCACGGAATTCCTGAAAATCATGTAAAATATATGGGATATGGAAAGACACAGCCCATTGCAGACAATAAGACCTTGTCAGGAAGAAAAAAGAATCAAAGAGTAGAGTTGAAAATTTTAGAAATTTTATAGGTTTGTAACCAAAACCACAAAGCGATAAAAAAATAATCTTTATTTTTGCATTCAAAATTTCGAACAATGAATAAAAAAGATGTAACTGAGTTAATCAGAAATAGAAGAAGTGTGTATCCTCACCAATATTTAGACAAGCCCATTCCGAAAGAAGTTATTTTGGAAATATTGGAAAATGGAAATTACGCACCTACATATTATAAGACAGAGCCTTGGCGGTTTAAAGTCATTCAAGGAGAAAAGCGTAAAGAATTAGGACATTTTATTGCAAACTTCTATAAAGCACATGCTCCTGCAGATAAGTTCAGCGAAAAAAAATATCACAAAATCATTCAAAAGCCACAGGATTCAGCAGCAGTAATCGCAATATGTATGCAACGAGATCCAAAAGAAAGACCAGAAGAGTGGGAAGAGATGGCAGCGGTGGCAATGGCTGTCCAAAACATGTGGTTGACGTGTGCTGCGCATAATATAGGTTGTTATTGGGGAACACCAAAGGCTGCCATGAAAGCCAATGAGCTTTTTGAGATGAAAGAAGGAGAAAAATGTCTAGGCTTTTTCTTTATGGGCTATGTTGAGAATGCGAAATCAGAACAAAAAAGAGCATCGGTATTGGAGAAAGTCGTTTGGTTAGATTAGAAAACTGTTATTTCTAAAAATTAAACAATAATATCATTCCATAATTGTTATACCTTTGTATTTTTATGCCATGTATAACTTAATTATGAATCGTATTTTAGTCACTATCATTTTATTATTAGGTACAAATTTAGTCAATGCACAAACACCAAGTGATATCCCGATTGGGCATTGGAAAGGATATTTGTCAGAAAGGTCATTTCCGTACTTAACCCAAAGCGAAACAACGTTATATTTAGCTACGAAACTTTCATATATCGAAATGGACAAGACAGATGGGTCGCAAAGGTCTGTGAGTAAATTAAACGGACTAACCCATTCGTCGGTAGAATTGGTGAAGTATGACAAAACCACAAAATCACTGATTGTTACTTATGATGATAATTCATTTGATGTGGTAGATGAAAAAGGAAAAATAACGCCATTTTCCTCCATACAAGTAGATGGCAATTTTTTAGCTAGAACCATCAATGACATTTATATTGATGATACAGGAATCGTATATTTTGCCTGTGTATTCGGTGCAGTTGTATTTGATTTAAAAAAATATGAGTTTGTAGAAACGTATGATTTTCAAACATCCGTAAATGGTATAACCAAAAAGAACGATACTTTATACATCGCAAGTAACGATGGGCTATTTGCAGGCAGTTTGAAAAACGGCAAGAATCTTCAAGACATAAACAATTGGACATACTTTGATATTCAACAAGGATTTCCATCCGTATATAAATCCAATGCAGTATGTACAAAGTTTGATAATATATATGTAGATGTAAATGACACCTTATTTGTCTTGTCCACATCAAATAGTATTGAAAAAGTAGTTTCAGAAGAAGGATTTCATATTAAATATTTAACGGGAGAAGGACCAGGATTATTGATAGGGTTTTATAAGGAAAGCGAAGGAAAACTATCCTATTTAGATCAAAATCAAGAGATTAAAATCTTGCCCAATTGCACAGGGAAAGTAGGATATGGAATAGAAGATCAAAATGGCACGTTTTGGATTGGCAGTCAATGGAATGACTTGAGAGAGATCAACGGACCAGAAGGAAAATGTAAGTATCATTCCACGAATACGCCCTATTCTAGTGATTGTAACGATATTGCGGTCAGAGATGGAGAGATTTGTATAGCTACCGCCTTTGAAAATCACTTAGCACCTGATAACAAAAGTGGGTTTTTTATATTGAAAGATGGTGTATGGTCACGATACGGAAATAATGTTAATTATTTAAAAGAAAAGAACGCCGCCCAAGATTTTAATAAAGCGGTATTTCATCCTAAAGACAATAGGCTGTATATTTCATCTTATTGGGGAGGGCTAGTAGAGAAAGATGGGGATAAATTGACGGTTTACAACTCACAAAACTCAACCATAGGAAGTTCAGTGAACGGAGAATCAGAAAAAATAGCAGGGATAGCATTTGATAAAGAAGGAAATTTGTGGATGGCAAACAGTTTGGCTCAAAAGCCAATAAACGTATTGAAAACAGATGGTACATGGGCTAATTTTAGTGTGCCATCAAGTAGAGATTTACGAAATCTGATTATAGATGAATATGGAAATAAGTGGTTTACAATACTAGGACAGGGAATTGTCGTATTTAATGACAATGGCACTATTGATGACAAATCGGATGACACTTATCGAATTATAAATCAAAGCGACAATTTACCCGTAAGTCATGTAAACGGTATGGCTTTAGACTTAAATGGAGATGTTTGGGTTGGTACGCAAGATGGAGCGGTTGTTTTTGAATGTGGAAGTTCTATAATGGATCGCAAAGAATGTAAAGGATCCAAAAGGATAATTGATGCAAACGAGTTTGATGATGAAAATGCATATTTGTTATCAGGAGAGAATATTTTTTGCATTGCAGTAGATGGAGCCAACAGAAAGTGGTTTGGAACAGAAAACGGGATATTTGTCATATCTGCCAGTGGACAAGAACAAATTGCACATTTTGACACAAGAAACAGTCCATTGCCTGATGATGTAATAAGAGATATCGAAATTGAGCCCAACTCAGGAGATGTTTATATAGGAACCCGTTTGGGGCTCGTGATATATAGGTCAGATGCTACAAAAGGGAAAAAGTTTCATAGTAATAACGTTGTAGTATTTCCAAATCCAGTTCGACCAGATTATGCAGGAGTAATTGCGATAAAAGGCTTGGCAGAAAATGCAAACGTAAAAATTACAGATATATCAGGGAATATATTTTATGAAACAAAAGCCCTTGGAGGGCAAGCCATATGGGATGGAAGAGATTACAATGGGCGAAAAGCTTCCACGGGCGTATATTTGGTTTTTAGCACCAATGCAGATAACAGTTCTCCTGAAGCAATTGTCACGAAAGTCTTATTTGTGAAATAAGGATTTTTAAAAAAGCAAATCGAAAAACAAAAAGCACTACTTTTTACGAATTTCATCAATAGAATCATAAATAAAGTGCAATTTGTATTTTAAATCATCCATATGCCAATGTAAACCAATTAATTCAGAGCCGAGATTATCTTCAAATTGCAATTTTTCAGAATTTTTATCCCCTTCTCCCAAAAAGAGAAGGATTTTTCCACAAAAGTCATCCCCAACACATTTTATAACAAAAAGAGTAGCCCCGTTCTTAATGATTTTGCCATCATAAAAATACCTAATATTTTTTTTCTTGTACAATAAATCGACCATTTCATTCATGTACTCTTTGGAATCCCAAGGGCTATTGATTAAAACTTTATTTTTATTAATCTCGTCACAGTTAGGAACAGGCTTTCTCGTTGTCGAAGAAGTGCATGTCCATAAAACAAAAGGCAAAAGAAAAAGAAACGTACGCATAGTTTTAAATTTTAAACAAAGATATTCATTTTGAAAAGAAAAGTTTAGTGATTTAGAAATAGAATGTCAATATGCAAAAAATAAGACATAAAAAAATAAAAACGATTAAGTTTAGACAGATAAAAACATAATTATCGTTTCTTTGTTGAAGATACAATTAAATACATACAAAGTAATAAATTGAAAGAACAAGAAGAACATGATGTGCTGAAATCTATAAAGGTTTCAAAAATAATACTCCCGATGTTGATAGGAGTAGTTGTAGTTGCCTATTTGATGTTTAATCAATTTAACGCAGATGATTTCAATAAAATAAGTTGGGGGAGTCATGCTTTTTTCTGGATAAGCATCTCGGTTGCTCTTTTGATACTTAGGCACATCGCCTATGCATATAGGTTAAGAACCTTGTCAGATAAAGTATTTTCTTGGAAAAAAGCCATTGAATTGGTATTTATTTGGGAGTTTAGTTCTGCCGTATCGCCGACCAGTGTGGGAGGTTCAGCGGTAGCCTTTTTTGTGCTTTCGCAAGAAAAGTTAACAGTAGCAAAGACAGCAACCATAGTTTTGTTTACTATTATTTTAGATACCTTATTTTTTATAGGTACACTTCCGCTATTATATTTAATTTTTGGGACAGGTATGATTCGACCAGGAATAGAAACGGATGTAAGTGGATGGAGTATAACTTTTTACATTACCTATGTTGCAATGGCAATATATGGCAGCATTTTTTACTATGGATTGTTTGTCAATCCCCAAAAGATTAAGAATTTCTTAATTTTGATGACCAAAAACAGATTTCTCAGAAAGCGACGAGAAAAGGCAATAAAGTTGGGAGACGATATTATAATAGCTTCAAAAGAATTGAAAGCAAAGCCATTTAGTCATAAACTAAGAGCGTTTTTGGCAACAGCAGTAGCGTGGTCCACTCGATTTTTACTTCTTAGTATGCTCATTATTGCATTACAATCTAACGTAGCGACAGATTTTTTGTCTCAACTCAAATTGTATTCAAGATTGGAGTCTATGTATGTAATAATGGCATTTAGCCCCACGCCAGGAAGTGCAGGTGTCGCTGAAGTTTTATTCAAAGGGTTTTTAACAGACTATCTGACAGATGATACGGTTTCATCCATCATAGCAATTATTTGGAGAGTAATGACCTATTATTCATATTTACTTATTGGAGTATTAATTATTCCAAATTGGATAAGAAATCGAGTTGCAGATCGAAAATTTACTTAAAAATACGCTTTAAATGATACTCCAAGCTAT
>CAZOHX010000113.1:0-7380 GCA_964579315.1 uncultured Saprospiraceae bacterium | reverse complement strand
TTTCCATTTAGTAAATGAGCAATTAAGCCTGTTTTTTGGTTTTCGTGAACGACATACGCCGCTTGGACAATACTCTCTGCTGGTTTGGAAATGGCGATACTTACTTGCTCGGGATTTTTTAAAATCTTTTGAGCCAATTTCCGAATATTAGAGGGCATTGTAGCAGAAAACAAAAGCGTTTGCCTGTTTTCGTTGGTTGATTTGATAATGGAATTAATATCATCTTGAAATCCCATATCAAGCATTCTATCTGCTTCGTCTAGAACTAGAAAATCTATATGGGATAAATCAACATATCCGAGTTTTATATGGGATAGTAATCTACCAGGAGTAGCTACAATAATATCTGCACCTTGTGTGAAAGCTACTTTTTGCTTTTCCCAAGTATCTCTATCTCCACCACCATATGCAGGGATGGATGTGACTCCTAAGAAATAACCAATAGCGTCAATTTGTTGGTCAATTTGCATTGCCAATTCTCTAGTAGGTGTAATGATTAATGCTCTGATTTTGTGATGATTATTGGGGTTTTTAGCTATTTTATCAAGTAAGGGGAGGAGAAATGCTGCGGTTTTTCCAGTACCTGTTTGAGCACAGGCAATGATATCTCTACCATTTTGTACAATAGGAATGGCTTGTTCTTGAATGGGGGTTGCATCAGTGAAGCCCATATATGAAATAGCTTCGGTTAGTTCGGGTAAAAAATTAAAATCTTCGAATTTCAAAATAATAGTGTTTAAAATAAAAAAAGGATTGCCCTTTTACAAGAACAATCCCTTTTTTAAAAGGTTGGATTATTGTACACCTAAAGCTTTAAGTGTCTCAATATTTAAATTACCAATTGGTAATCCTTTATCTTGTTGGAATTTTTTCAATGCATTTGTAGTTTGCATTCCCATAATACCATCTACTGCACCTGGATCATATCCCGCAGTTTTTAATGCTTTTTGTACAGAGTAAATCTTGCTTGAAGTTGTTTTTGCAGCACATAAAATTTCAGTCCATACAGTGAAACCACCTTTAGAAACTAATCTTTTTTCAGTAACTGTACCATATACAGCTGGAATAGTTTCTTCTTGAACCGTTGCAGGAGAAACTAAAACTTTTTTAGTAATAGTTTTGTAAGTAGCAGGAACAACAATTTCTTCTACTCTAGCAGGCTGATCAACTACTTTATGAGTGATTGTCTTATAAACCGCAGGAATTACTTCTTCAGTAGTTGTTGCAGGAGAAGCTAAAACTTGGTACTTTTCTGTTCTGTACTTAGCTGGTACTTCTTCATAACATGCTACGTAACAATCTTTAGGATTTTGTGAAAAACAGTTAGGACTTCTTTTCTTTACCCACTTTCCTCTTGCAGGTTCTACTAAAATTTGCTTTGATTCAGTAGTGTATTTTGCTCTTACCGTTCTCAATTTTCTTGATTCAGGTTTAACCATAACTTGCTCTGAAACTGTTTTGAAAGTTGCAGGGTGAATTTTGTATTTAGTATAAGCTTCTTGTTTTAATGTTTGCTCAGTTACTGTTTCAAACTTTGCAGGCACCTTAACCAATTTAGTTGAAGCTTCTTTTTTTAGCTTCTGTAATGTAATAGTTTCATATACGTCTGGTACTTTACATTTTGCGTAGCATTTTCCGTATTCTGAAGTTGGAGGTAAATCACCAAATGGTGTGTCTGTTTGAACTTGTGCCGTCATAACCGTTGCAATAGCTAAAAACATAACCATTAGGCTTGTTGTTAAAATCGTAATTTTTCTCATTGTGATAAATTAATTAGTTAATAAAGTTTATTTAATTTGGTTGCATATCAACATATATGATTTATATATAATATTGTTATTCAACGAGGCAAAGGTAAGGCATTATTTATTATTTTCAAACTTTCTCATCGTTATTTGTGTTCTCTTTTTGATTATTGCAAAACTTAAACTAATTTTGAATTAAAATCTGGTATTATACTTCATGATAAAAACTGTAGAATATATAGACAAAGGAAAAATATCGTATAATGTAGCTTGGAAATTTCAGCAGGATATTCATAATGCTATTGTCAAAACGAAATCTTCTAATAATAAGTTGGATATCTCTGAGCATCAAGCTACTGAAAATTATTTGATTTTTTGTGAACACAATCCTGTTTATACGCTTGGTAAAAGTGGTAGTATAGACCATTTATTATTGAAGCAAGATGATCTGGATGCTGAGGGAGTTGAATTTTATAAAATAAATAGGGGTGGAGATATTACTTTTCATGGACCAGGTCAAATTGTTGGTTATCCTATCTTAGATTTAGATCATTTTTTTCATGATGTTCACAAATATGTTAGATTTCTTGAGGAAGTGATCATTAGAACCTTATTGGAGTTTGATATTATAGGTAAAAGAATCGATGGTTTTACAGGCGTGTGGTTAGAAGGAACAGATTATTTGCCACAAAGAAAAATTTGTGCTATTGGCGTACATTTATCTAGATGGGTTACGTTACATGGTTTTGCTTTAAATGTAAATACTGATTTGAAATATTTCAACAATATTATTCCATGTGGAATTGCAGATAAAAATAAGTCTGTAACCTCTCTAAAAGCTGAAATTGGTAAGGATATTGATATGGATTTAGTAAAACAGCTATTGAAAAAGCATTTTGCGGATGTCTTTCAGTTTAAATATAAAAATTAAAATTTTGAAAAACGATATTCCTGATAGAAAAGTTCGTGATATTGGTATCGCAATCGTTCCTCGAAAAGAAGATGAACTTTGGGATACCTATATTATAAATTATAAAGAAGTGGAAATTTCTTGCTTATTGATTAATTCAAAGGGATATGGTGAAGTAGATGGAGATATGGTGAAAACTACTATTCTTCGACATTATATTGAAAATTTACCTGCTTTATCATATGTGAAAATCGAGCCTATTCAAACAGAATTGTTTAAATTGACCAATGAATATTGGGTGTCATTTTATTGTGATGATTATATGTATGACAAAAAGTTTATTTTTGTTCGAGGTAGTATTGACAAATCTAATTTCTCTCATATTGAAATGCTCAACGAAGTTGGAGTGATGATTCGATAGCTATCTATCCGTGATTACTGTTTCTTAGTGAAATTATAAACACAAGTCTGTTCCGCACCCATTTTGTCCTTGGTATGAATACTAAAAACCAATTGTTTGCCTGTCAATTTGCCATTGGTTGGCAATATATGAGTCGAATCTCCATTAAAAAGAATATCTTGCTCAAAAAAGTCAATTTGAGTTTCTTTGACAGTTGCTTTTACTGAATTATTATTGAATACCACGGTCACTTCGTAAGGTTTCTCTCCAGAAACTACATGAGAAATTTCTAGTACTTTGGTGTTATTATCACAGTTTTGTCGCCCATCATAGGCTCCTAGAAATTTATGGTTAGCTTTATTTTTACAGGTAGCTCCTTCATAGCCTTGTTCACAAATACAAGTTCCATCTTCACAACCGATACTATTGATACATTTTACGGATGAGCATTTATCACAAGAAGACCAAGTGAATGAAAGTATAGCAAAAAAACTTAAGACAAATAATTGCTTCATTATGTTAAAATTTAGGGGATTAAAAAAATAATGCTCACAAATATGTAGCCAAAAATTGAATTCTTCAACGAAAGTTGCTTTTTTTATTTTATATTAAGAATCTATTTTTTATAAACATAAAATAATATGCAAAATTGTATCATTCTAATAATAAATCTTACATTTGCGAAAATTTTGGTGTAACTAGAAGTTGCTTAAAAGGGAATTGGGTGAAAATCCTAAACTGTTCCCGCAGCTGTAAATTCCGAAATAGCATTTTTCAAATATTGTCACTGTAAAATTTTCTTTATGGGAAGGCAGAAAAATGTGGAATGAGTCAGAATACCTGCCAAAATTATTATTACAATGAGCTTTCGGTGAAAAGGCTGTAATCAGTAATTGTGTTCTACAATTATTGCTTATCTATGTTTCCCAAAGTTCCTATTTTTTTAATTTTTTAAATATTTTTAACAATGAAAAGGAACGTATTTTTTATTTTAAGTCTGATTTTAGCTGTCGGAATTACATCTTGTAAAAAAGATGACAATGATGAGACCGACAAAGTGAAAGGCAAGTATGAAACGGGCTATTTTGTAACCAATGAAGGTCCGTATGGGGATGGTACAGGTACCTTGAGCTTTGTGAATACAGACGGTAATGTAGTCAATGAAGTTTTCCAAGCAGAAAATGATGGAGATGTACTCGGAAACATATTACAATCTATGACTGTTATCGATACTACTGCATTTTTTGTCTTGAATAATGCACAAAAAATTGAAATTGCTAGTGCTAAAACACTAAAATCTATTGGTCGAATAGATAGTTTGAAACAACCTAGATTTATGATTCCTGTGGGAAATAATAAGGCTTATGTTTCTCAATGGATTGATGGTAAGCAAAGTGTGATTGCGGTGATCGACTTGACCAATAACTCAATTATACAACAAATTGATTTGCAACATAGTGGTGCTGAAAATATGGTCATGGTCAATGGAAAAGTTTATGTAGCAAATTCAGGAGGATATGATAGAGATTCTACTGTTTCAGTCATCAATATCGATGCAAATACTCAAACAGATTATGTCATCGGAGATAATCCAGTAGATGTTGTAGTAGATAAAAATAATGCTGTTTGGGTACTCACGAAAGGTTATACTGATTATGTGAATGCAGAAAATAATACCCCAGGTGGATTATTTAAGCTTGAAAATGATCAATTGACTACATCATTTGAATTGCCATTAAATGCTGCACCATCTCATTTAGAAATTAATAAGGCTGGTGATAAACTATTTTATATTTCCGAAGGGAAAATATTTTCTCAATCAATTGATGCTGCAAGTTTAGATACTATCCCATTTGCAGAATTACCTGATTTTGCTAAATTCAATGGTTTAGGTATAAATCCAATCAATGACCATATTTTGGGTACCAATCCTGCAGATTACATATCACTGGGTACGGTTTATGAATATGATGCAACAGGAAATGCAGTAACTAATTTCCAAGTGGGTTTAATCCCTAGTGGATTTTATTTTAATGATTAATTTTTGTCCAACCACTAATTATTTAGTTGTTATTCTGAAAAAAGAGTTTGTCTTCATTGACAAACTCTTTTTTTTAAGCATAATATTTATTTCAAAATTTAATGATATTTCACAATGAAAAAACTACCTTTGTCCAAATTTTTATAAAAGACATACTAATTTTTAACTAATTACAGTTAAATCTTGTATTTTTTAATCAATTAAAATCAAATAATGAAAAAAATAATTTTTATATGTGGATTGGCAATCTTGTCAACTACAATTTACGCACAAAATAATAAAACAAATATGGATTCATTAAGTTACAGTGTTGGCGTATTGATCGCACAAAGCTTAAAACAGCAAGGATTGGATAAGGTAGATGCTTCTTCTTTGGCAGATGGTGTTAAAGATGCAATTGAAAGCGGAACATTGAAAGTTTCCCTAGAAGATGCTAATCAAATTGTCAATACCTATATGACAGCCGCTCAAAAAGAGCAATCTTCGGCTATCATTGAAGAAGGACAGAAGTTCTTAGCAGAAAATGCTAAGAAAGAGGGGGTCGTTACTTTGCCTTCTGGTTTACAATATAAAATCTTAAAAGAAGGAACAGGTGAAAAACCAGGTCCAACAGATAAGGTGACTACTCATTATCATGGAACTTTACTTGACGGAACCGTATTTGATAGTTCTGTAGAAAGAGGACAGCCTGCAAGTTTTCCAGTAAACGGAGTAATTAAAGGTTGGCAAGAAGCACTTCAGTTGATGCCTGTGGGATCAAAATGGAGATTATTTGTACCATCAGATTTGGCCTATGGTGAAAGAGGGGCAGGAGGTGCAATTAAGCCTTATGCTACTTTGATATTTGACGTAGAATTGTTGAGTATTGATAAATAAGTAATAAGTATATTCAGGTTTTAAAAAATAAATTTAATCGAAAGTAGATATAATTGTTTACTTTCGATTTTTTTTAATAAAAGATATAGTGGATAAAAAATATACTTTTATCTTTGCAAATCTAAAATATAAAATATATCTAATATGATGGAAGAAATGTTTGGTGATTTTCAGGCTCGTCAAGAAGCAATCCAATTAAAATTGGAAGGGATTTTTGTAACTGCGGATGCAGGGGATGGTGCTGTTTCGGTTACTGCAAATGGAAATGGAAAGGTGACAAATGTATCTATTGATAAAACTAAAATTGATGTGGGGGATACAGAAGAAATAGAAGATTTATTTTTGGTAGCCGTTAATAGATGTTTAGAATTGGCATTTGAGAAAGGACAAGCTGAATCTCAAAATATGATGAAAGATCTTTTGCCACCAGGTTTAGACAATTTATTTTAGAATTTTTTTGTTTTAAGTAGTATGACATAAATGCTATTGAGTATTTGCTCGAATATTTAGGTCCACTTACATGAGTTTTCCATCAAATAAAAAAATACCATGAGGTTATCAATATTTTTGTTGTTTTTTTCCATTTTCCTTTCTGCACAAACAGATGTAGGATTAGTAACTTATTATTCTTTCGATAACTGCGATGGAACGGAAGATAGTGGAAATGGAATAAATGCGGTAATGGTAGGTAATCCTTCTTGTGCTTGTGGAATCAAGGGAAATGCTATTCAGTTTTCTGGAAACGGAGATGGAATGGCAATGGTTGGAACGCAAGCAATTTTTAATACTTCGGACTTTACAATAAGTCTTTATTTTAAACCTAATATTACTGCTGCACCACAAGATTTATTATCTAAAGCTGAAAATTGTGATGAAGAAAATGCTTTTTTCTTAAGAGTTTTGCCAATTGCAGGAGAAATACTTGTGGGTATTTATGAAAATCCCAGTAAAAAAGTGGAGTATAGAGTAAAGTACAATCAAGATTTATGTTGGCATCATGTTGTCATGGTTAGAGAAAAATTTAAATTTCTGCTCTATATGGATGGCGAACTTCAAAAAGTTAAAAAGACACTAAATCGTGTGGATATTACCAATCCTTCCATTTTAGGTATTTCAAATGGTCCATGTATTAATACCACGGATATTGCTTATTCTGGTTTAGTGGATGAAATAAGAATGTATGATCGTGCCTTATCTTTTAATGAAGTAATGGATTTATATGTTGAACCTGACCAGATCCAAAATGTGGTGAATAAAATATTTATCGGTGATGGGTTGGAGGTAAAGGTGACACCTACTTGTGCTAAAAAGTATTCGTGGTCTCCTGTTGATGGAGTGAGTGACCCGACTGCCTTGGAACCTATTTTACCTCCGACAGAATCTACCACTTATACTTTGAAAATTAATT
>CAZOHX010000112.1:0-7394 GCA_964579315.1 uncultured Saprospiraceae bacterium | reverse complement strand
TTCTCATTTGAGTAAATCTCCTTTTTAAGAAATATCAGCTCTGTGAAACTCTTTTTAACTCTGTGAAACTCTGTGTCCATTGAGAATTGGGAATTGAGAATTACGAATTAGGAATTATCTCAAAATTTAGATTTTTCTCATTTGAGTAAATCTTTTTTTTTAAGAAATATCAGCTCTGTGAAACTCTTTTAACTCTGTGTCCAATGTGAATTGAGAATTAGGAATTACTCCACAAAGAAGACTATCCCAATCAAAAAGAAAATCACAATAAACCTATAACCCTATAAACTCATAACCCCCTTTATAAAATTCAAATGAGTGCGTGACAAAATGTGGAAATCCATACCATTTGGTAGGCAGGATCGGATAGTGCCGCAGCTACGCTGCTATTTTTCTATTCATTGCCCGTTGGGCTATGGATAGTGTCGTGGCTTTGCCACTTTTTAGCTTAGTGTGGCAATAGAATATTGTAAAACCAAAATCTCCCACTATATGTCACGCACTCAATTCAAATTACTCCACAAAGAAGACTATCTCAATCAAAAAGAAGATTCCCATTATCCCCTTCAAAAAAAATAATTATCATTTTATACAAAAAATTATGTGTAAAAAACATATTTTTGTAAATCCAGTAAGAATCATTATTTAGTTGAGAAAAAAGAAAATCATTACTAAATAGAAAACACCCAAACTTAAAGGAATAACAAATTTAACAAACATAAGAGAAACGCTTTCCACCAGATGGCTAAAAAGAAAAAAAAAGGAGGTATCCAACTAAAATTTGACTTTTTTAAAGACGATAGACTACCTAAATTAATTGCTGTACTATCTTTTTTCACTGCATTCTATTTATTGATTGCATTTGTTTCCTATTTATTTACTTGGCAACTAGATCAAGATAAAGTACTTCGTTTTTCTTGGAGTTTACTTTCAAAAGGAGAATTGTCTGCTGCTAATTGGCTTGGAAGATTAGGGGCTATCGTTTCTAATGGCTTTTTTTATTGGTTTTTTGGAGTGGCGTCTTTCACTGTAGTTTATATGCTTGGTGCTTTGGGCTATAATTTAGCAAAGAAAAATCCTGTGGCTCGTTTTTGGCCTACTATCCGAAATTCTAGTATCTTCATGTTGACCATGTCCGTTATGTTGGGCTATGTTTTTAATGGTTCTGAATTCCCTTTTGGAGGTGCTGTAGGTAACAATATTGCGACTTGGTTGGTTCGATTTGTAGGTAATATCGGCACGATTAGTTTGTTTCTTGTAGTAGGACTAATGTCCATTATTTGGGCTCATAATCCCGAATTTGAAGACTTAACTTTTGAAAATGGTCTTTCTTCCATCAAAGAATTTTTTGCCGATTTATGGAGTGGTCGTTTCAAACAAAGAAAAGAACGCTTAGAAAAAGTAAATAAAAGTAAGCTGGATCTCAATAATATTGAAACAGTCGAAACCTTAAAACCAAATTCGCATAAAGAAAAACAAGCAACTCAAGCAAAAACAGAAGAACCCTTAGAAGAGGGTCAGCTTTCTTTAGAAATTGATAAATCCAATATCAAAGCCCCTACTCCTCTTACTTCTGGAAATTCTATTTTAGAAATAGAAAAACCCGCAGCTGCAAGCTCTACATCTGGGCCTACAATTTATACGCCTAGTAGTGAAATACCTTCTGCAATACAATCTCAAAGTAAAAATCATACCGAACCCTATGATCCAACCTTGGAATTGGCAAACTATAAATCGCCTTCACCTGAATTACTAGTGGATTTTTCTTCTGCCGAAATAGAAATTGATAGAGCTGAATTAGAAGCCAACAAAGATCATATTATTGAAACTTTGTTGCATTATAAAATTGAAATTATCAAGATTAAAGCAACTATTGGTCCAACGGTTACGCTTTACGAAATCGTTCCTGCACCAGGTGTACGTATTTCTAAAATCCGTAACTTGGAAGATGATATTGCACTGAGTTTATCTGCTTTAGGAATTCGAATTATTGCTCCGATTCCAGGTAAAGGTACTATTGGTATTGAAGTTCCAAATAAGAAAAAACAGACAGTTGGTTTAAGAGAAATCTTAGAATCGCCCCAATTTCAAAATGCAAAAATGGATTTGCCTATTGCTTTGGGAAAAACAATTTCCAATGAGGTATTTGTAGCAGATTTAGCTAAAATGCCCCATCTCTTGATTGCGGGTGCTACGGGCCAAGGAAAATCTGTTGGTATCAATACCATCATTACGTCCTTGTTGTATAAAAAACATCCATCTCAAATAAAATTGGTTCTGATAGATCCTAAAAAGGTAGAATTATTCCCTTATGCTAGATTAGAAAATCATTTCTTGGCATTTCTTCCTGGACAAGATGACCCTATCGTGACCGAAACTTCTAAGGTAGTCAATACCTTGAATTCTTTGATTATTGAAATGGAAGAACGATATGATTTATTGAAAAAAGCCAAATCTCGAAATATTAGAGAATATAATGAAAAATTTGTCTCAAGACAGCTCAATCCTTTAAATGGACATCGCTTCATGCCATTTATAGTCTTGGTTATTGATGAGTTTGCAGATTTAATCATGACAGCAGGAAAAGAAGTAGAATTGCCTATTGGGCGATTGGCTCAATTATCAAGAGCCGTGGGTATCCATCTTATTATTGCTACACAACGACCATCTGTAAATATTATTACAGGAGTCATCAAAGCCAATTTCCCCGCTCGTATGGCTTTTAGAGTAACCGCAAAAGTAGATTCAAGAACCATCATTGATACAGGCGGTGCCGATCGATTGGTTGGGCGTGGAGATATGTTACTCGCATATGGAAGTGATTTGATTCGTTTACAATGTGCATTTATTGATACTCCAGAATTGGATCGTGTCATTGATGATATAAGTAGCCAACAAGGATATCCTGTTCCGTTTTTCTTACCCGAATTTATTGGAGATGATGAGAAGAGTACTTCACGTGGATTTAACTTATCGGATTTAGATGAAAATTTCTTTGATGCAGCAAGATTAATCGTTGCAAATCAACACGGTTCCACATCTATGATTCAAAGGAGAATGAGATTAGGATACAACCGAGCAGGAAGAATCATGGACCAATTAGAAGCTCTGGGCATTGTTGGACCTAGCGAAGGAAGTAAAGCAAGAGAAGTTTTAATTTTCACAGAACCAGAATTGGAACGGTTTTTGGAAGATTTAAAAACTAGGAAATAGGAGGCAAACCTTATGTAAGATAATTCATAAGGACCTTTATCGGACCTGACCAGTTTTTAATTGGTTAGGTCTTTTTTTTATCAAAAAAATAATCTCTTTCCACCTTGGCAATTCGCACTTTAAAAGCTTCATACCACATTGATTTTCCCTTCTTTCGAGCCACTTGATGCTCCATATTCATTTTCCATTTTTGAATAGCATCTAAATCTCTCCAATATGAAACAGTGATTCCAATTTCTTCTCTAGCAGATTCAATCCCAAGAAATCCATCTTGTAGCCTTGCTAATTCTACCATTTCCTCCGCCATTTCTTCATATCCCCTTTGATTATTAGAACTTTTACTTGTAAAAATGACCGCATAATAAGGTGGTGAAGGTGTCTTTGATATTGCCATAAAATGATTCAAATTTTATTATTTCACAAATCCTTAACACTTATCCTTGTCTAGCATTCGTTAAAGAAGTAAATTTACAAAAAATATAATTATGCGAAATATAGTAATGATGGTTATTTTCTGCTTTACAGCAAATATGATGATGGCTCAAGATGAAGTGATACAGTTTACATCTGCAAATGAATCAGATCCAGCCGCAAGAAAGATTTTGGAAAAATTGAAAACTAAATTCAATAATTTAGAATCTATGGAAGCAAAATTTACTTTAAATATTACGGTACCCGAACAAGAACCCATTATTCAAAAAGGATCTTTTATTCAAAATAAGAATAAATATAGAATTGAAGTTGCGGATAAAACCATTATTTCGGATGGCAATGCCCTTTGGTATTATATGAAAAATCAAAATGAAGTTCAAATCAATGATGTAGAAGAATTGGATGTAAATAGCGGCGTAATCACTCCAAGTACATTGCTCAAAATCTATGACAAAAACGAACATGTCTTTATTCTTGCAGATGAAATTTCAACAAAAGGTACAGTCCATCAAATTATTGAATTCAAACCGTTAGATCCCGATGCTGATATTTTTAAAATAACTTTAGTCGTAGATAAGAAAAAACAGGAAATCGTCAGTTTTAAAACCTTTTTCAAAGATGGAATTCGATATAAATTGATTTTAGATAAACTTGCCACCAATAAATCCTACCCTAATACCACTTTCATCTTTGACCCCAAAAAGTACCCTGATATTTATGTGGAAGATTTAAGAAATTAGAAATTAGCTTTTCTATAATCGCTCCTCGACGCTTGAAACAATATTGACAACTTTGGATTTTGGGTAATTAATCGCCAAAGTCAATTCATTGATATGCATAATCAAATCCGAACTTAATACAGGATTTCTGTTTTTTAAAATAGCGTCACACAAGTCTGCTATACCGAGCATATAGTCCATATTGACGTTGTTTTTACCTTTAAATGCTGCCTTTGATTTTTTAATCATGGGCAATCTCTTTTTATTCAAACCAAATACAAAGCGAGTGATTCCAAATCGAGTGATATATTTCTTCCTTGCGGCTTTCAACTTAAAACTCGAATTACTTTGAAACCAAACAGGTGCATTATTATCCCAAATATCTTCAACATACAAAGAACCTTTTTCTCCAGTGATAGTAATTCCTCGATTCATGGGTGCCACTATCCCACAGGTTAGGCGACTTACTACACCCGATTTATGTTTTAAGATAGCTACACTATAATCTGTACCCGTAAATGAAGGCAAACCTTCCATTTTATTTGGGACAAGACAATGAGAAGATGCGACCGTCTCTGTAACTGAACCAAACATCGAAACAATCCAAGACAGCGGATATCCTAAATGTTCAAAACTACTTCCCAAATGAAACTCACTTTCATAGGGCCAAGGCACACCCAAGGGCGTTCTCCATGTATCAGGATTCATCAAATATATAGGACCATCATCCATTTCTACATGCACCAAAAGTGCTTTTCCTATTTTACCCGTTTCTATTGCATTTTTTAAAGTTTGTGCAGATGGACCTAGTATCGTACACGGAGCTCCACTTAAAAACACACCATTTTGTTTTGCAATTTGCTCTAGTGTTTTTGCATCTTCTAATGATAGTGTTAATGGTTTTTCACTATACAGATGTTTGTTTGCCATTAAAATGGCTTTTGAAACTTCAAAATGGTTTTCTGGATCTGTTAAATTAATTACTAACTCAATATCTTCATCCAGTAAGTCATCAATATCTTTTGACCATTTTACTTTAAAATGATCTGCGAATTTTTTAGCACGTGCTTGATTAAGGTCAGTAACTGCAACCAGTTCTACCTGCTGATAAAGGTGCATCGTTCTCATATAATATTCTGAAACGAATCCACACCCTACAATTCCTATTTTAACTGTCCTTTTCAAAACGATTGTTTTAATGCTTGTGAAATAATATCTATAACTGAAATGGAGTGACTCATTGGCATCTTTATACTTTCTATCTTATTATTATTGATACATTTTATTACTTCTTGGATCTGATAGTGGTATCCATTTCCATGAAACGGAATTACCATCTTTTTTGAATTTTTTCCTAGTGTATGAAATACTCGTTCTTTCAGTGATTGTGCATTTTTTAATGGACCGAATAATTGATAAGGATTTTTCCTTTGATGCGGTTTTTCTTCAATTGGCCCAAACATTGATATTTCAAGAATAGATGATCTATAAAAGGGACTGTCTATTTTTATCATTCCCTTTGTACCTTGTATTACAAAAGTATTTTCTAACTGAGCTTCATAACTACAATTTAGAGTAGCAATAGCACCCGATGAATAAGATAGAACGATTGATGCATTGGTATCCACATCACCATTTCCTTTTACTAAATTTGTATCAATTTTCATAGGATCTCCTAAAAGAGCATGTGTCAAAGAAACCAAATATACACCCAAATCCCAAATAGCACCTCCACCTAATGATTTGTCAAAACATCTATCTTTTTGTAAAATAGCACCAAAACTTCCTTGAATCATTCTAATTTCACCAATCTCCCCCTTCATTACCAAGTCAATCATATGCTCAATGGAAGGAATAAATCTTGTCCACATAGCTTCCATCAAAAATAGACCTTTCTCTTTACTAATTCTTGATACTTCTTTTGCTTCATCCACACTCAAGACTAAAGGCTTTTCACACAAAACATGCTTTCCTTTTTCAAAACATGCTACAATATTTTGATAGTGCAAAGCATTTGGTGTCGCAATATAAACAATATCAATCTCTGGATTTTGAATAAGGGATTGAATATCATCATATTTATTAGGTATATTCAAATTATTTGCAAATTGATTTGCATTCTCTAATTTGCGAGATGAAACACCAATAATTTGATTATCTTTTATGGATTGAATTGCATAAGCAACATCATAAGCAATAGCACCCGTTCCGATGATACCCCATTTTTTCATATTAATAGTTTTTGTCTTTATTTTAGAAAGAAAATCAGTTTATATGAAATTACTTTCTATCTACAAAATTACAAATAAATCTATCCAAAAGCTGTAATTTAAACTTTAATTATAAAAAAAGGCTTCCAGTTTTCACTGGAAGCCCAAATTATTTTCAGAATTAATCCTGATTGAAATTAATCAACCATAATCATCTTCTTAGTCGCTGAATCTGTATCTGTATCCAACTGGTAGTACATTACTCCTGTTGACAATTCTCCACGTTTAATCGTGATTTCATTATATCCTTTGGAGTAATCTCCTTCAATTACTTTCAATACTCTTCCTGATACATCGTAAATCGTCATTTTAGCTGTTCCAGATTTTGGTAAGTTAAATCCAATGAGCGTACCTTCCGCAAATGGATTCGGCTTGTTCTGATACAATTCAAATGAGCCACCGCTTACGATGGTGCCATTCGCTGTATTAAATGACAATGATACATCTTTCATGTCGTCGCTTGTATATGCTTCCGCTATGGTGTAACGTGAATTTACCGTCAAGGCATCACTTAACGTAACATTTGATGTCGCTTCAAATACTACACTGAATAATACGGCGTCATTTGCAATATTTTCGGGTGTATTTCCTGTCCATGAAGTTGTCAATACGCCTTCATCCAACATCGTTGTTCCAAAATTACCATCTGTTACCGCTAATGCTCCTGGCTTGATTCCTGCAAAGTCCATTCCTTCAAAGTTCAAGGTGAACTGGTAGCCAGTTACATCGTTGAAGTCACTTGCTCTAAAGTCAACAGTGT
>CAZOHX010000111.1:0-7404 GCA_964579315.1 uncultured Saprospiraceae bacterium | reverse complement strand
TGGGACTAAGAAAATATTAAACTTTACAGCACATTCTTATCCACGACTAGGGGCATTTTTGATGTTTTTGGGAATGGTTTTAACAGCATTAGCATACCTTGTTGGACTGAAAGACTCTAAGACAAATTAGTGTTTATTACAAATTGAGGTGGGCTTTATTTATATTGCCTACTTCAATTTAAATTCATAAAAATTATGAGAACAATAATAAAAACTATCGGAGTATTTTTCTTACTCATCCTGTTGAATTCCTGTTCGACAGCACCAGAACCTATTTATTATGGCAAAGATCAATGTAATTTTTGTAAAATGAATATAGTAGATAAACAGCATGCTGCACAATACGTAACCAAAAAGGGAAAGCAGTTTAAGTTTGATGCTGTGGAGTGTTTGGTCAATGAAATCAATAAAAAAGACAATGAATCTGATTTAGCTATAATTTTGGTTGCAGACTATGGCAATCCTGGTCAAATGACCGACGCTAAATCTGCCACATATTTGATTTCAAAAAATATTAAAAGTCCAATGGGAGCTTTTTTATCGGCATTTTCTGATCGGCAAGTGGCGGAAAAAACCAAGGCTGAAATGAAAGGCACACTCTACAATTGGGATGCTCTAAAAGATCAATTAAAAAATCAATAATCATGAAATATATCTTTTTGGGAATATTTATTTTATTGATGAATATCTCTTTTGCGAAGCAAATTGTGGTTTGTAGCACTTGCGATATTAAGACCATCAAAGCAGGTATCCAACAGGCCGAAGATGGAGATGAAGTCATCATAAAAGAAGGACTTTATAAAGAACATGACCTTGTGATTTTGAAAAAAATTTCCATTAAAGGAGAAGGTTTTCCCGTTGTGGATGGTGGAAATATTGGTACTATATTTTCTTTCAAAACGGATAGCTTTTCTATTGAAAATCTCAAAATTATCAATGTTGGACATAGCTATACTAAAGATTTTGCCGCAGTTCTGGTTTCAAAATCAAGGCATTTTACCATTAAGAATATTACACTAGAAAAAGTATTTTTTGGATTTTTGATTGAAAAATCTCGAAAGGGAATCATAGAAAATAATAAGGTATCTAGTGAAAATACAGATGAAGCAGGAGCTGGAAATGGGGTACACTTGTGGCATTGTTTTGATATGACTATTAGAAACAATGAAGTACATAATATGCGAGATGGTATTTATTTTGAATTTGTAAAACGCACAAAGATATATGGTAATCACAGCCATAATAATATTCGATATGGGTTGCATTTTATGTTTTCAAACAATGATGAATACTATGATAATAAATTTGAGAATAACGGGGCAGGAGTAGCGGTGATGTTTTCAAAATTTATAAAAATGCATGAAAATAAGTTTCTTTTTAACTGGGGAACAGCTTCTTATGGACTCCTTTTGAAAGAGATATATGATGCCGAAATTCATGATAATATTTTTGCAAATAATACCATAGGAATCAATATTGAAGGTTCTACAAGAATAAATTATTCACACAATACTTTCAAAAGTAATGGCTGGGCAGTAAAAGTTAGGGGAGCGTGTTATAAAAATAATTTTCATGAAAATAATTTCATACAAAATGCTTTTGATATTGCTTATAACAGTAAACTCAATGGAAATCGCTTTGATAACAATTACTGGAGTGGATACACAGGCTATGATTTAGATAAAGATGGTATTGGTGATGTGCCTTTTCGTCCTGTAAAATTATTTTCTTACGTCGTAAACCAAACTCCAGAAACTATTGTACTTTTACGTAGTTTATTTGTAGATATTATCAATTTTTCGGAGAAGATTTCACCTGTTTTCACTCCAGATGATTTGATGGATAATTCGCCACGTATGAATATGATTGATCAGTAATCAGTTAGGAAGTGAAAAGTTGTGAATTAAGTTGTTGTACAAAAAAAGATTATGATAAAAATAGAACAATTATATAAAAGTTTTGGAAAAGTTGATGTCTTAGAAGGACTCGATTTAGAAATCACAGATAAAGGCATTTTTGCAATTTTAGGACCAAATGGTTCGGGTAAGACCACCTTGATAAAGAGTATTTTGGGAATGGTGATTCCACAAAAGGGAAAAATCACTTTTCAAGGAGAATCTGTGCTTGGAAAATGGGATTATCGTTCCAATATATCTTATTTACCACAGATTGCACAATTTCCAGTAAACTTAAAAGTTCGTGAATTAATCGAAATGATTAAGAATATCCGTGGACAAAGCAGTAATGAGGACCGACTGATTGATTTATTCAAGATTCAGCCGTTTATGGATAAAAAACTGGGGACACTTTCAGGGGGAACTAAGCAAAAAATCAATATTGTCTTGACTTTTATGTTTGATTCTGATTTGATTATTTTGGATGAACCTACTACGGGACTTGATCCCGTGGCGTTGATTTACCTTAAAGAGTTGATAAAAGAGGAGAAAGCCAAAGGTAAATTGATTTTAGTGACAACGCATATCATGAAATTGGTGGAAGAAATAGCTGATAAAATAGTGTTTATTTTAGATGGGAAAATCTATTTTGAAGGAACCGTCACGGAATTGCAGACACAGACCAATGAGCGAGATTTAGAACATGCTATTGCAAACATATTAAAGGACACTTATGCTTAAGATATTAAAATATAGTTTTTACGATTTGATGAGAAGTAGATGGTCTTATGTCTATTTTTTCTTCTATTTGATATTGGGATTTGTATTGCTTTTTTTGAATAATGATGTTTCAAAAGCAATCATTACTATTTTGAACATTATTTTGGTATTGACGCCATTAATTGGTACCATATTCGGAGTGATGTATTATTATGACTCAAGGGAATTTACAGAATTGCTACTGGCTCAGCCCCTAAAAAGAAGCACTATTTTCATGGGACAATATTTTGGTGTTGCGATTTCTTTGGCGTTGAGTTTGGTTTTGGGGCTAGGAATCCCTTTTGCGGCTTATGGATTATTTCAATCTAGTGAGATTTGGAATTTTTCTTCGTTACTCATTACGGGAGCCTTTTTGACCTTTATTTTTGTAGCATTGTCCTACAATTTGGCATTATCTTACGAAAATAAAATCAAGGGATTTGGATTTGCAATCTTGATGTGGTTATTTTTTGCTGTAATTTACGATGGTATCTTTTTGATATTGATGATAAGTTTTAAGGAGTATCCATTAGACAAATTTGCCTTGGTGGGCTCCACTCTAAATCCAATAGATCTATCTCGGATATTAATAATTCTTAAATTGGATATTTCGGCTTTGTTGGGATACACGGGAGCCGTTTTCAAAAACTTTTTTGGTACGATGAGTGGTATGATAATCTCATTTGGACTTTTAATAGCTTGGGTGATTTTTCCTATTTGGCGGATTATTGGTAAATCAAAGCGAAAGGACTTTTAGATAAAAATCATGTTAGAGCATCTTTCTTAATGATAAAAATGGTTCGATTTACAGTGATTTTTTCAAAAAAAAAGACCCTGTCAAATTCATGACAGGGACAGACAAAAACAAACACTATGAACAAACACTTTCTTTAAGGAAGTAAGTCGCTCCCTTATCGAAAATATTTCGATTATTCTTTGGACTTGTTATCTATATTTTTAAATGTTTGTTCATAGAAGTTTAAAAAGTCCCCCATTTGGGGGACGAACAAAAACAAAAACTATGAACAAACATTCTTTGTTGCTTCGTTATCAGATACTAAATTATTGATGTTTGGAGAGAGAAAGTATAAGTAAGATTCAAAAATGTGACAGTTTTAAAAAACGGATAGTACTATACTATTGCCAAATTAATGAAAAATAGTACTATAACTAATTGATTATTAACTATATAAGCATAGATGGAACACTCAAATAAAAATTTAAGTGAGAGAAGAATGCGTTGTTTTAGATGAATTTTAAGCCTATAAAACCAGTTTTTTACTATTTTCTAGGAATATTTTCAATCCGACCATTGCCGCAAGCTCTGATTCCACCAAATTTTTATTATTAACCGCTTCCTCAGTAAAATAGGTAGGAACAAATTTTGTATCAAAGTTACCAGAAAGAAAGGCTTCGTGTTGAAAAACAAATTTTCCAAAAGGGAGAGTAGTTTTGATACCTTCCACTTTCGCATGGTCAATGACCTCCAGCATTTTTTGAATAGCTTGTGATCTAGTTTTTCCAAAAGTGATGAGTTTCGCAATCATAGGATCATAGTAAATAGGTATTTCCATACCAGATTCATAGCCTGTATCCAATCGTACATTTTTGTCATTTATAAACTCAAAATGCTTTAGAATTCCAATACTTGGAGCAAAGTTTTCAAAGGGATCTTCAGCATAAATCCGAAGTTCTAAGGCGTGTCCATGTATGGATAAATCATCTTGAGAAAAAGGAAGGGGTTGTCCCTCCGCAATTAATATTTGCTGTTCGACTAAATCTATTCCCGTAATCATTTCGGTAACAGGATGCTCAACTTGCAAACGAGTATTCATTTCCAAAAAATAATAATTCATATCAGCATCCATCAAAAATTCTACTGTACCCGCACCCGAATACTTACAGGATTTTGCTACCAGTACGGCATGTTCTCCAATAGACTTTCGCAATTCAGGAGTTAAAATAGAAGAAGGAGCTTCTTCTATGACCTTTTGGTGACGTCGTTGAATACTACATTCTCTTTCAAAAAGATGCACGACATTTCCGTGGTTATCCGCTAAGATTTGGACTTCAATATGTCTTGGAGAAGTTACGAATTTTTCGATAAATACGGCATCATCTCCAAAGGATGAACGGGCTTCACTTTGAGCTCGATCCATGGCTTCTTCAAATTCACTTGGTATTTCTACCAATTTCATACCTTTTCCACCACCTCCAGCAGATGCTTTTATTAAAATAGGATATCCGATTTTGAGAGCCATCTCTTTTGCAGCCGCTATGTCAGTAATAGCGGAATCTACTCCAGGAACCATTGGAATATCATATTTCTTGACGGCTTCCTTCGCTTTGAGTTTACTACCCATTGTAATGATGGCTTCTTGATTGGGACCTATAAATATAATACCTGCATCTTCTACTTTTTTGGCAAATTCGGCATTTTCGGAAAGAAAGCCATAGCCAGGATGAATGCCATCTACGTCTAGTTTTAAAGCAACTTCAATAATTTTATCTCCTAATAGGTAAGATTGAGCGGATGCAGGTGGTCCTAAAAGTACGGCTTCATCTGCGAATCTCACATGCAAAGCATTTCTATCTGCTTCAGAATAGACGGCTACCGTTTTGATACCCATTTTTTTAGCAGTTTTCATTACCCTTACGGCAATTTCTCCTCGATTGGCAACTAGTATTTTTTTCATAGTCCAAAGGTAAAAAAAAGATCTCTTTATTTTTTGTCAATTTTGAGATATTTAAATTAGAATTAAGAATTACGAATTACGAATTACGAATTATCTCAAAATCAAGATTTTTCTCATTTGAGTAGATCTTTTTTAATCAGGAATTACGAATTATCCCCAAATCAGTTATGAAGCCAAAACGCCATTAAATCGATCTTTATAAGCAAACAACAATAAAACATTTAAAATACCAACTAAAGCAGCTGCACCAATTTGTGCTGGAGCTAATACAACATGAAAGGCTATAATATTCACTGAAATAGGAGCTAAAATCAACAAGGCTATGGGGACATATTTATTGGTCAATAGTAAAACCCCAGCAATTAATTCTACAATTCCTACGAGTGGCATAATGTATCCCGACTTCATTAAAGCACCAAAAAAATCTGCTGCCTGAGCAGGTAATGGTGGCATTGGCATAAAATTTAAAAATTTGTTTGCACCAAAAATTACGAGGATTAATCCTAAAATAATTCTCATTCCTAAAATTACTTTTCCATTTTTCATGTGTATCATTTTTAGTTAATAAATGTGTTACAAATATGTGGGAAAATAAATTATTGGAATGTCCGTCAGCAACATTTCACCCAAAATATAGCAATTTTCCTTGAATACTACTACTTTTGTAGCAAATTTATTGAAATATGTTATTTTTACCGTCAGACTTATTTGAAAAACTGGAATTTGATAAAGTGTTAGAGCTTGTTTCAAAACATAGTTACGGCATACCCGCAAAAGAGCAAATTTTACAAATTCAGCCCATATCTGATAAGAAAAGAATCAATCAGATGTTGAAAGAAGTAGCTGAATATAAATTGGGAATAGAAGAGTCCGATACTTTCCCAATGTCCAATTACCAGAGCATCCAATCCGTATTAAAAAATTTATCGGTCATTGGATTTGTTTTGACTGCGGAAAATCTCCAAACTATCAATAACATTTTGAGATTGATGCATAGTATTGTGGAGTATTTTACATCATCCAGAAAAGAGATTTATCCGCATCTTTTTTATATTATTCAAAATTTTGAATTTGATGCTACCTTAATTAAAGCCATTCATAAAATCATAGATGAAGATGGCAATTTTAGATCCGATGCATCTCCTGAATTGGAACTCATACGAAGAAGACAGCAATCCAAACAAAGAGAATTGGATAAATTATTTAAAATTGTCATCCAAAAATACAAATCGCAAGGGTTTTTAGCTGATACTGTAGAAAGTTTTAGAAATGGACGGAGAGTTTTGAGTGTATTGGCTGAAAATAAAAGAAAAATACGGGGCATCATCCACGATGAGTCTGCAACGGGTAAAACGGCTTTCATCGAGCCCGAAGTGGTCATCACAGTCAACAATGACATCTTCAATTTAGAAGCACAAGAAAAAAGAGAAATCTATCGTATTCTTAAAGAAATAAGTGATACGCTTAGACCTTACATCCCAAATATGGCTCAAATTGAAGCCATTTTGATTGAATATGACATCATCCAATCCAAAGCGCAATTGGCCATGCAATATGATGGGCAAAAGCCAGTGGTGAGAGAAAAACCGCATTTAGGTTTTAAAAATGCTTACCACCCCTTATTGCTTTTGAAAAATATGGGCGAGGATAAAAAAACGGTTCCTTTTGACTTAGATTTACACGAACCCAATAGAATTTTGGTACTGAGTGGTCCCAATGCAGGAGGAAAGTCTATAACTATGAAATCAGTAGGCTTATTACAATTGATGTTGCAATCAGGTATGTTAATTCCCGTAGATCCACTTTCAGAATTTGGGATTTTTAAGAAATTTTTTGCTGATATTGGTGATCAACAATCGCTTGAAGATGATTTGAGTACTTATAGTTCTCGATTGCAAAATATGAATCTTTTTTTGAAAGATTCAGACAAGGATAGTATGATTATTATTGATGAATTTGGGTCAGGTACAGATCCGAAAATAGGTGGAGCCATTGCCGAGGCGATTTTAAGACAACTCAATTTCAACAAAGTATATGGAATTGTGACAACACAT
>CAZOHX010000110.1:0-7412 GCA_964579315.1 uncultured Saprospiraceae bacterium | reverse complement strand
GCAAAAGCAAAAATTCCTAAGATGTAATTTTTCATTTTATAAAATTTAATTTTTAATAATATTTTATTTCTTCAATGTTCTGAAATATTCAAGCACAGAACGAGCTTCATCTTCCGTTAAGTTTTGATTTGCCATTGGGGCTGAAAACTCAGCTAACAATTTTTTAGCAATAGGATCATTCTTAACCATTTCTTCTGGATTCAAAATCATGTTCATAATCCATTCTGGAGATCTTCTTTCCAAAATTCCTAATGGAGCAGGACCAATAAAACGCTTTTTAGGCTTGTGACAAGCGGTACATTTTGCTTTGTAAACTGCTTTCCCTTTGTCTGCCAATCCTTGATCAAAATCTCCTAAAGTGACGGATTTAACAGGACCAATTCCTTTATTTGACATTGGGTCACTTGATTGTGCCTTTTGTTCTACCTTCTTCACCATACTCTTTGGCTTGTCAGCAGACTTATGTGAATCAGATGGCTTATCTCCTCCCCCACAACTTGACATAAGGGCAATAACTACGAAAAATGATAATAATTTAATCTTCATGATAATTAGTATATTATATGTTTAATAAAAAAGTTTAATTCAAAATTATTTTTTAGGTAAAATGACTTTATCTACAACTACCACTACACCATTGCTTGCTCTTACTTCACCCAACACTTTCGCTCCTTCTACATAGATATCATCTCCTTTTACTTCCACTGTTAAATAATCACCTGCTGCGGTATATATTTTCCTCTTTTTCCTTGCTTCCTTTTTTAGTTGTTTTTTATCAAAAACACCTGGTGCAGCATGACTTGTAAGGATTCCTGCTAGTTTCGCTTTGTTTTCTGGCTTCAATAAAGTCTCTACGGTTCCTTTTGGCAATGCATCAAATGCAGCATTTGTAGGTGCAAAAACAGTTAACGGACCTGCATTTACAATGACATGCTCAATTCCCGCTGCTTTTACGGCAGCTACTAGCGTAGTGTGATCTTTGGAGCCCATTGCAATTTTTAAAATATTAGCAGCGGAAACGTCATCTTTTACACTTGCTTGACCATGTACATGATCCGTTTTCTTTGCTTTGGTAATTGCTGGATGAGCAGAAGCATTGGATGTACTTGAAGCCTCATGGCTATTACCATTTCCTCCACATGAGAAGATGAACAGACCAAGACTCAAGATTAATAATGGCAATTTGAATTTCATAATTTTATAATTTAGGTTATTTATTAATTAAAAGACTATTTTGTATTTTATAGGCTCAAAGTACAGGCTTTTTGAGAAATTGGTACATGACATAAGTTAATTATGTAGGTGATTTTTATCATAGTGGACTTGTTTCAGTTATAAATATGCTCTGATAGCTGATTTCTGTTAAAACATAATTTATGGTCTAAGAAATACATCCAAAATCTAAAAAAGCAGACTTTAGGAAAACTAAAGTCTGCTTTTTTAAATTGAAATATTTTAATAGGCAATCAACAACCTTCTTCACCACCAACATGTCCTCCTGCTTTATAGTCAGCACCTTTATCTGTGGGCATACCTTTTGCTTTCCATTTTAAAATACCACCACCTAGATTACGCACATCTTTAAACCCCAGACCACGCATCATGCGGCGAGCTCGACTAGCTCTTTTTCCTGACCGACAATAAATCAAAACAGGTTTAGTTTTATCCAACTTTTGGATTTCATTTTTAAAATTTGGATTTTTCCAATCTATATTGATTGCCCCACTAATTTTTTCATAACTATACTCTTTTGGAGTTCTCACATCTACCAAAACACCTACATGGTTTTTAATATCTTGATTAAACGCTGGCACTTTAGCATCTATATTTGTTCCAATCTGTCCTGTAAAATACAAAAGAGCCAAAACAACAACATCTACTGTCAAAAATCCATAGATTAATTTCTTCATGATTTTCATTATTTTAAAATCCTACTAAATAATTTTTTAAATATCAAGCACAAATTTAAAGGACAAATTTATCCTTTTATGTGATTTTTATCACCAATAGAAAAATAAAAAAATCTGACCTTGCAACCGAATTTGTTATAAAATTTTAAAAAAACATAAAATTATGAAGTCAAAGGAATCTTTTTTCAGCCAGCTAACAAAAAGACAATGGTCTTATTTTTATGCTGGCATTGCGTTTACAATCGCACAGATTGTTTATATTTTAGGGGTATGGATTTATAAAGCGGGGCACGGGAAGGTTCCAAATTTAGCACCAATTAGTGTGACTACTGATTTGGGTAGAATGTTTAGAGGATTAGAAGTATTTATCAATCATATCTTTGGATTTCATTCAGAACTATATGGAAATTATGGTACTGTCAATGGAGAAATAGTACCTATGGGCGGCGTTTTCACTCCCGGAATTGGATGGCCCATTGTAGGCATGATGATTGGTGGATTAATTGTAACTTTCTGGGAAAAAGAGCATCGTTCTTGGGCATATTATTCAAAAAAAGCATTGATTGTATCTTTCATTGGAGGTGCCTTTTTTAGCTATGGTACTCGTATTGCAGGTGGATGTACACTGACGCACTTGATGGGTGGAATACCTGTCATGGGTATCCGTTCTACTTTTTCTATTCTATTTATGGCGATTGGTGGAGCAACTGGATTTCTAGTGATGGAAAAATTGGGTTTAGCCAATTATTTCAAGCATCAAGAGACATTAGCCTATGTGAAAAATGCTGATAAAGGAGAACAAGCCACCTATAAACCAGGCTATAAACCCTTTAAAAATCCATGGTATTTAGTTGGTGTATTTTTCTCCGTAATTTTTGTTTCGGCAGCTTTATATGGTGCATTTGTGAATCCAACTTTTATGCAACATGCAGATGGGACTGGTAATTTGGTGGCTTTTGGAAAATCAGCAGGTGATAGAAGTACGCTTTTTGTCATCATGACTTTATTGGCAGGAATTATTGCGGGTATTGGACTTGCCAAAAGTGGATTTGGTACAGAATGCTCTTTAGTTGCTTTAGAAACAGCAGGAGATATGACCAAAAACGATGAAAAATATGCCAAAATGGGTGTTCCTAAAATTACTAGAACATTGATGAGAAGTTACGCTCCAATGATTGGTGTAGCAACATCTTGGGTTTTATTGACTGGATTTTTAGTATTGGCGTGGTCCTTGACTGGCATTTCTCCAGAATTAGGTGCTGGGGTCAAAAAAGGATTGACCGCAGGTAACTTCCTTGGTGGATTTTCTTTAGGTCTTGGAGCTGTTACCTTGATTGGTTGTGAAATCAGATCTTATATGAGAATCGGAATGGGATACTTAAATACCTTGGTTGGTTTTATCGGATTTGCGGTAGGTTATTTGCCATATACTCTATTCCCTCATGCTCATAAAGCATTTTTGAAAGCAACGGTTTTATTTGGTGATGGCGGGTTGATTTCTGAACATAAAGAATGGTACTCATTGATCACAGATGATCCTACTCTTCAAAAATTCATCATGTTTATCTGGTTTCAATTACTGTTACTATTTTTAGTTTGGTTGTTTAAAAAAGGATCAAGCAATATCGGTATGAAACCATCTGATTTAATGCATAAAAACACTGAAGATATCCAAGTTGAGATTGAAGTGATTTCTGGAGATGCAGAGGAATTAAATGGCGTAAGTGTACCTAGAACTGTTCCTGAAGAAGCTTTGCCAGTGGGATAGGCTAATGATTTGAATTTGGTTATTGCTGAAATATTCAAGGGAGTAAATTGTGATGATTTACTCCCTTTTTATTGTAAAAATCCCCTAACTTTTAGAAAATAAGACACTTGTTCAACTACCCAATCGATATGGTTTTTCACAAACTTACACACTCATATCATTCAATCGCCATTTCCTTAAACGTAATCCCTAAAGCTTTTTGTGTATCCATCATTTTTTGCATTTCTCCTGGAATGAGTAAAATTATCGACTGCCCCGTCTTCCCAGCCCGTGCTGTTCGACCACTTCTATGGGTATAATAACTCACATCTTCTGGCAATTGATGATGCAATACAAAAGTGAGATCATTTACATCAATACCTCTCGCAGAAACATCAGTTGACACCAAAACTCGAATACGTTCCTTTCTAAAAGCTCGCATTACTTTATCTCGTTCCTTTTGTTTCATATCCCCTTCTAAAGCACCCACAGAAAACCCCTTATCTTGCAATTGCTTCGCTATCTTTTTTGTTCCTGCCTTCGTTCGACAAAAAATAATACACCTCTCCCCTTTTCTTTGATTTAGGAGCTTCGTAATTATATTAAGTTTGCCTTGAATACTGGTATTTATAAAATGATGAGAAATGTTTTTATTGACTAAAGCATGCTTGTTGACTTCCACCTTAATGGCATCTTCTGACATATAAGTTGCTACAATCTGCTTAATTCCATCGGGCATAGTCGCAGAAAATAACCATGTATTTCGCTCTGCTGTATTGTATTTCAAAATTTTATTTAAATCTTCTTTAAAACCCATGCTCAACATTTCGTCCGCTTCATCGAGTATTAACGTTTTTACATTTTTAATATCAACTGCTTCACGCTCAATCAAATCAAGCAACCGCCCTGGTGTGGCTACAACAATATGCGTAGGTCTATTCAATGCCTTAATTTGTCTTTCTATTTTCTCTCCTCCATAAACTCCTTCTACAAAAATCCTTTGATCAATGTATTTGGTAAATTTGAAGAGTTGCTTTTTTATTTGCTGAACGAGTTCACGCGTTGGGGCTATAATTAAGCCTTGTACTTCTGTCTTGGTGGTATCAATCGTATTTAAAATAGGTAATCCAAAAGCGGCTGTTTTTCCTGTTCCTGTTTGTGCTAATCCAATAAAATCGGTCTTAGTCTCTAAAAGCGTTGGAATTACTGCTTTCTGAATTTCACTTGGATTGATAATATTTAATTCCTTCAATGCCTTGATGTAGGCATCACTTATTCCTAATTCTGAAAATGTCATAGTTGTTTATTTTGGGCAAAGGTAGTTGTAGTTTTGACAATCCCTTAGATTAAAACATAATTTATAAAAGAAAAGGAAAAAAGCAATGCTTATTTTTGTTTTTTCACCAACTCAATCACCGCTTTTCGTATATCATATCCAAGTTCATTCATTTTTGGTTTATAAACACTTTTTAAACCTTCTGTACCTTCTACCAAGAAAGGAATATCATATCCTTTTAACAAGAAATCTGTGATTGAAATTAAATAAGTTTTATCTTTTTGAATTGGTTTACCATTAATCAACCATTGCTTTGACTTATCATCAAAATCCAATTTTGCTCTTTGCAAATAAGCTCCTGTTCCCGCTGCTTTTTTACCAAAATCCAGTGTTTTTGTCAATAAAGTTCCTGTCATCTCAATTTGATATGCACTTCCACCAAAAGGCAAACATCTGAAAAAATCTATCGGTGTGATGTTGCCACTCAATTGATCATCCAATCGGATAGAACCCCCGTTTAAAAAAGCAGCATCAGATGGTTTATCAAAAGCGACACGCAATGATTCTGCGATTAACATACCCAGATTGGTTTGCTCTGCACGACTTGGCGTATCTCGACCATCCAAAGGCACTTTTGCCACCATAATCGTAGCATAAGGTTCATCCACAATACTTCTCACTTTATTATCTAAAACGGCTTCCCATTTCGCAACGACTTTTTGCACGCTTGGAGTAGCAACAATCTTATCATTCACAGGAACCAGTGTAGATTTTAGACTATATTTTTTGGTATCCGTATGGTAAACAAAATCATGTACATAAACCGTTTTTGCATTCGCATCCGCTTTGGCAATGTAGGTATTTCCTACTTGTTTCAACATATTATTGTGCTCGTGCCCCCCCATAATCAAAGGTACATTGGGCAACAAGGCTGCTATTTTCTTATCTTGATCAATTGCTACGTGTGTCAATCCGATAACCAAATCTGTTTTATCCTTCAAATAATCATATGCCCGTTGAGCTTCTTCATAAATATCCCGATAATGAACATATTTTTTCTTATTTGAATTAAGTGTCACACTAAAAAAGCCAATTTTAATCTTCGTACCATCACTATCTATTGCATCTATAATGTAAGTATCAGGAACAAAGGTTTTAAATCCATTATTTTGCTTATGAAATGGAAAAGTCTGATCACACACTTGATGCCGTACATTGGAACTTACCCAAGGAAATGTCGCCTCATTTAATCTATCTTGCAAATCATCTTCTTTGATATCAAACTCATGATTTCCAAATGTCGCTAAATCAAAATTCATAGCATTCATGGTTTCCACCATTTGCTTTCCACGAATTCGCTTTCCGTTGAGTTTCATAGTTCCTATCAAAGACGGATTTAAAAAATCACCCGCCATGAACATAAAAGTATTCTTGTTTTTCTTTAAAAGTGATTGATGAATAGTTTCTACCCTTGCTAATCCACCAGATTTTCCACCTTCCAAGGGTGAAATTTCATAAACGTCATTGACTTGTAGAAATGTGAATGCGATTTTGTGGTCATTGGTAGTCTTTACTATTTTTTGGGTTGGAGTACACGACCAAATGGACACCAATAAAATTAGAAGTATTACTTTTTTAAAGGTTTTCATCTGTTTTTATTTTTCATTTTATTTTAAATTAATAACTCAATTTACCATTTTTATTTTCTATATGTTTAGAAGCTGAGTCGATTAAGCAAACTTACTCAAAACCACCACATCTCCCTCCAAATCATATTCACTGGCTTTGGTAATTTTTACATCAGCAAAATCTCCAATACGCACATAATGTTCCTTTCCATCGACCAACACTTCATTATCAACTTCTGGAGAATCATATTCTGTTCGACCAATGAAAAAATCACCTTCTTTTCGATCAAATAACACCTTCATTGTAGTACCCACATGTCGCTCATTATTTTCAAGAGAAATGGCTCTTTGAATTTCCATCAAGGTATTGGCACGCTCGACCTTTACATCTTTTGGTACATCATCTTCCATTTCATAGGCTCTTGTCCCCTCTTCATGAGAATATTGAAACACCCCTACTCTATCAAATCGCATTCTTTTTACAAAATCACATAAAATTTCAAAATCTTCTTCTGTTTCTCCTGGAAATCCTACTAAAAATGTAGTTCTAATATTGATATTGGGTACTTTTTCAACTGCTGCAATAATAATTTCTTCCATATCTTCCATGGTTATATTCCTTCTCATGTCGTGCAACACTTTATTGGATGCATGTTGAAAAGGAATGTCCAAATAGTTACAAATCTTATCATTGGCTGCCATTTCATCTAAAATCTCCATTGGAAATTTATGGGGATACGCATAATGAAGCCTTATCCATTGAATTCCCTTTATTTTCGACAATTCATTCATCAATGTTGCCAACTTTCTTTCTTTATAAATATCTAATCCATAGTAAGTCAACTCCTGTG
>CAZOHX010000109.1:0-7464 GCA_964579315.1 uncultured Saprospiraceae bacterium | reverse complement strand
AGCTTCTATTCTATCTGCCCAAATCCGACTATACATGGCCACATCCATTTGTAGCACCTTGTCTGGAGTCACCCCATAATTTTCGATTTGAAAATTACGTTTTTTTAAATCATATGCCACTTCTGGAGTAATATGTCGCTCAATACCACTTAACGTCAAAGGAAAAATATACTGTAATAAATAAGGTTCACGTTCTTTCATGGCATCTAAAGTCTCTTCGGTAATTTGTTCGTCAATGGAGATTAATCTCAATATTTCATCCTTGGGCAATTGAGAAATAAACTCTAAAAGATAAAGATGAAGAGCTACTTGGTGCCTACATTTGTCATTTTCACAAGAACAAGAAGAAGCTATCAATTTATAATCATCAAAATGATTAATTTGAGTATGAAATACCCCATTAAAAGTAAAATCACACTTGGCTATACTCAAAATTGTATCAATCTGCATATTGGCAAAACCGATATTATTTTTATACAACATCGTACCACTCTGAATCACTTCAGCTGTAACATCTTTCTTCGCATGTTGAATAATGGAATTAATTTCCGCCACCATAATTTATAAAACTCCAATTTATGAAAAAAATAAGCTGCCTAATCGACAACTTTCAAACGAAAACCTACACCGTGAATATTTTCCAATTTAATTTTCTCATCCTTTTTGAGATATTTTCTCAATCTAGAAATAAAAACATCCAAGCTACGACCGAGGAAATAATCATCTTCCCCCCAAATCGCTTCTAGTATTACGCCCCGTTTGATAACATGGTTTGTTTTTTTAGTTAAAAATAATAATAAATCTGCTTCTCGTTGAGTAAGGCTCTTGGCTTCTTCATCAAAAATCAGAGATAAGTTGTTGTAATCAAAACGATAATCACCAATTTGGATAATAGCATTGGTTGCGGGAGAAGAAAATTTAGATCGCTTTAGAAAAACTTCAATTTTCAAAATTAATTCTTCAATACTAAAAGGTTTAGTAATATAATCATCTCCACCTAATTTGAGACCATGAATTTTATCTTCTTTAAGCGATTTAGCTGTTAAGAAAATGATTGGAATTTCAGAGTTTAGTTGACGAATATGTTTTGCCAATTCAAAGCCGTCCATTTTAGGGAGCATCACATCCAAAATACATAAGTCAAATGTACCCTTTTTGAAGGTTTCCAATGCTTCTTCGCCATCAAGACAATGCGTAATATCATAATTTTGAAGTTCTAAATTATCCTTAGTTACAAAAGCAAGGGTTTCGTCATCTTCAACATAAAATAAATGTGGATTCATGGTGTGTCAATTTAGTTTGTGCAAAAATCGTTAAAATTATTGGCACTTTATAACAATTTTGAAAGTAGTTCCTTCCCCTTGCTTGGAATATGCTGAAATTTTCCAATCATGGGCATTACAAATATTTTTCACATAAAAGAGTCCTAAGCCAAATCCCTTCACATTGTGAACATTTCCAGTAGGTACTCTATAAAATTTATCAAATATTTTCATCAGATTTTCTTTGGCAATTCCGATACCCTTATCCTGAATAGAAAATACGATACAATTATTTTCATCATAAGTCTTGACAATGATATGTGGATTTTCTTTTGAATATTTCACCGCATTATCCAATAAATTGTGTAAAATATTTAAAGTATGAAAACGATCCGCACTAATAAAAGGATTTTTTGCCTTTAAATCTATTAAGATTTCGCCATTGACTTTCATCAAATTTGGTTCCATGCTAGAAACAACATTTTCGATTAACTCATGCAAGTCCAATCGCTCTTTCTTAATAGTGAAACTATTTTTCTCCATTTTTGCGATTTGCAAGACTTTTTCGACTTGTTTATTTAATCGCTCATTTTGATCCTTGATAATTTTAGCGTATTTGTGTAAACGCTTATCTTCTTGAATCATACCATTTTTCAAAAACACATCAGAAGATAATTTTATGGTAGCAATAGGTGTTTTGAATTCATGTGTCATATTATTAATAAAATCATTTTGCAATTCAGAAAGCCTTTTTTGAGAAAGAATAACATAAATAGCGTAGGCAAAAAAGAAAATAGTAACAAACAGAATAGCAAACAGAATCATTGAAGTTTGCATTTTCCCAAAAAGATATTCCGTTTTTGAAGGAAATTTCACGCCAAAATAGTAAATAAACTCATCGTACTTAGGTAAATTTCCACTAATTTTATTCTCCAATTTGCTATCATCATAACCACAGTAATTTCCATAGACCATCTCACTAGACTCACAACTATGAATAGCATATTCAAAGTCTGTATTTAAGGAAAGTTCTTGAAATTCTTTGATGAGATAATATTCCAAATCATTGGCATCTATTTTAGAATTGATATTGACTACATAATAATTAGAAGAAACTCGTTTAATTAAATCTATGGTTGGCAATTCGGATTCATTAATGACAGAAAGTGATTTTGCCACCCTTCTCAAAGCGATATGCACTCGCTGATGAAAATCTTCATCAGATAAACTCCAAGATTTAATCAACCAATAGGATTGAATACCCAAAATGCCAATAATGGCAATGGCTCCTAATATGATAACTCTTTGAATGACGTTGTTTTTCACTTAATTATATCTCTTTTTGAAAGTAAATGAATTTTCTATTCCCCAAATCAAACCACGAATTTCTGAAAAATTATTGACATATGAGTGTTTTTTGAAAACTTACGCCTATTTTTGTGGCATTATCATAAAACGTTGTACTTTGAAGAATATTTTCATTATTTTCTTTTTCTTTATTATTGCACTCAATGGCTGGTCTCAAAATACCAATCCATTTCAAATAGGTACACCCAAAACTAAAAAATATAAAAAGAGGGATAAAACACCAGTTTTCACCAAAAAAGATACAATTTCAATAAAATCATCAGGAAATCCATTTGAAATTGATGGAACGCCAAAGCAAAATATTGCAACAACGAAAAATTTACCTGACACGAATTTACTCGATACAAATTCAACCAATAGTAATCCATTTTCAATTGGCGAAGACCCCAAACAAGTTAACGATACGGTTTCCAATTCAAATCCGTTTGACATAACTGCAAAACCCACCATCACTCCCCAACCCACTCAAAGAAAACCCATTGCCCAAAATAAAACATCTATTAAAAAGAGTAATTTACTTTTTTATTTAATCACTGGAAGTCTATTTTTATTCACTTTACTTTTAACAGTATATAGAGCCTATTTCAAACGAGTTTATCAAACTTTTTTAAGTTCAAATTTATTAAAAACAATTTATCAAAAAGTAAACAATAGTAACAACTACTCTGTATTTTTACTTTTATACAGCATATTTTTCTTCAATTTTGCCCTATTTATCTATCTAGCACTGATAAATTTAGAAATCAATATCTCCCCTACTGGATATACTTTTTTCATAATATTATTTGGTCTTGTTGCTTTTTTTGTACTACGTCATATCATTTTAAAAATACTAAGTGCTGTTTTTCCAGTACAAGAAAATATAGGTCTTTACAATTTTTTAATTATCAACTTCAATATTGGCATAGGAGTTGTATTACTACCGTTAAACCTATTTATTGCTTATGTATCACCTGAAATAGGAAGAATTATCATCTATTTCACTTTAGGAATACTAGCAATTTTAATAATGTACAAAATATTTCGTGGCTTAGATATTGCAAAAAAGATAATAAGATACCATAAACTTCATTTTTTTCTTTACCTTTGCACCATTGAAATTGCACCATTATTAATTTTGATAAAATATTTGTCAAAACTGGGGTATTAATTTTGTAAGTCAAATCAATAAATTGAATGTCAAATACAGGAAAAGTGGGGAATCAAACCTATCAGAAAATTAAAACAATTCTTGTTTCACAGCCAAAGCCGACACATTCGGCTTTCTTTAATCTTGAAAAAAAATATGATCTAAAAATAGACTGGAGACCGTTTATTCAAGTAGAACCTGTAGATGTTAAAACATACAGAAGAACACGAATAAAACCAGACGAATTTACAGGAATCATTTTTACCAGTAAAAATGCAATCGATCATTTTTTTAGAATGTGTGAGGAATTGAGAATTACAATGTCCCAAGACACGAAATATTTTTGCCTTTCAGAAGCAATCGCTAATTATCTACAGAAATTCATCGTTTACAGAAAACGTAAAGTATTGGTCGGAAAACGTACCATTATGGATATGGACGCTGCATTTCAAAAACATAAAGACCAACTTAATTTTTTATTACCATGTTCAAATCTTGGAAGTAAAAACGTTTCCAAATATTTAGATGACAATGGTTTTAATTGGACCAGTGCGATGATGTATCAAACGGTGAGTGCTGATTTATCCGATTTAGACAATGTCACTTATGACGTTTTGGTATTTTATAGTCCCCTTGGATTGCAATCTTTGATGGAAAATTTCCCTAAATTTAAACAAAATACTACACGTATTGCTGTTTATGGGAAATCGACTTGCAAGGCAGTCAAAGATTTGGGCTTAGATATCAATATCAAGGCTCCTGAGCCAGATGTACCCTCAATGGCTGTAGCATTAGAGAATTATTTGAAAATTTCAAATCAATAATCATTCAAGATTTTATTGTAAAAATTAAAAATCAACTTTCTGGAAAATTACCCGGTCATAGTGCCCATATTAAAATGGCACATGGATTACGACATCGTGAATATGAAGTAACCAAAGATATGATGACCGCAGGAGTGCTATTATTACTTTATCCGTACCTTGATGAATGGTACACCGTACTCATCAAACGAACGGATAATAAACATGACAAACATAAAGGTCAAATCAGTTTCCCAGGTGGAAAAGTAGATCCATCAGACCAATCCATAGTACATACTGCCTTACGAGAATGTGATGAAGAAATAGGTGTATCAAAAGACGATATAAATATATTAGGACAATTGACATCCTTGGTCATACCTGTGAGCAATTTTTTAGTACATCCCGTAGTAGGCTATACAAAGTATCGTCCTGATTTCATACCAGAAGTCAATGAAGTTGCTGCCATTATTGAATCTCCAATTTCAAATTTCAAAAATATTGATACTCCAAAAACAAAAAGTATATCTATATCCAATAGAATGACATTGAAAAACGTGCCCTATTTTGATATTGATAGCCATATCGTATGGGGAGCAACCGCCATGATTTTAGCAGAATTTTCTGAGATTGCTTTCAAATAAGCACCTTGTTTTAAATCATAGTCTTCAACACCTTAGCTAAGTCAGGATCTTTTTCAGTTTTTAGCATTTCTCTCAAATAACCTTCTACTTCAAGTGCAGAAAGTAATAAATGATTTCGTTCGTTATCAGATTTAACATCTTGTGCTTTTGCCGAATAGACTTTACGCATATCACTCATTGCCTTCGCAACTGCAAATCTTCTCCATGTAGATTTATCATTCAAACCAATTTCTCTCATCTGTGCCAAAGCTCTACCTTGATTAGAACCATCTAATTTCATAGCCAATAAACCATACATACTAAAAAAGGAAATTGCATCATAATTATCCATTTTTTCCCAGTTGCTTTCAAAGAAGTTGAGATTATTCGTTTCTGGACTTTCGACCAAAATTTGAGCGATAGTGTTCAAGACTTCTCGATTATCTGTATGGGCATATTTTCCAATATTTTTATGAAAATATTCAGGATCGAGCATATATAAAGCTACTAATCCACTACTTTTAATACTTGGATTTTGCTCCGTTTCTACCATTTTGTCCACTTGCTTAAAATACTTTTTATTACCTGTTTGCCCTAAAAAGGATAAAATTCCTGCTCTAACTCTAGGGTCTTTTTCGCTTGACAACATTGTTGCGATTTCACTTGCAGCCATATCATCATTTTTATCACAGTAAGAAATAGACAATTTTCTCAATTTCCAGTGTGGGTCTTTCATAGCTAATTTCACAATAGATTTTGCAGGGGCTGTATTTTTATTTTTTAATGCTTCAAAAGCTTCATACCTATTTACAAAATTCTTTCCATGTTGGTATTGAAAAAGATAATCTTCATCTGACTTATTTTCTTCTTTTTCATAAAGTAAGACTCTATCTGGATCCACATTGATAAAAATAGGCTTTTGTGCAAAATCATGAGAAAAAGTTTGACTTCTTTGAGTCATCCAATATCGCTTTCTATATACTTGATCTCCGACATAAAAATCAATATCAATAGGCAATTTGAAAACTGCCCGATTTTTATTTACGTCTTGCGTTTGTTCGATAGTAACGGTAGCTTTTCCATCTGAGTAACCTGTTTTGATATTTATTTCAGGATGCCCCTTATCGAAAAACCATTGATTAAAAAACCAATTTAAATCTTTACCAGAAACCGCTTCCATTGCCAATCTCAAATGATGAGCTTCTGTAGCTTCAAATTTATTATCGTTCAGATATTTCTTCAATCCTGCAAAAAAAGCATCATCCCCCAAGAATTTTCGCAACATATGTAGGATTTGTGCTCCTTTTTGATAACTATGTCCATCAAACATTTTTTCCTTATCAGCATATCCAAAATCAATCAACGGATGGCGATTATAGGCAGCTTGACGCAAATAGCCCGATTTAGAATTAATAAATTCATAATCAGCTTCGTCTTTACCTAAGCTATGTTCATTCCAAAGATATTCACTATAACTGGCGAACCCTTCATTCAATGTCAAATTAGACCAACTCTCACAAGTCACTAAGTCACCAAACCAATGATGAAACATCTCGTGAGCCACAATTCTTTCATTGTTATCAATAGTTAAATCCGCTTTATGTTTTTGAATAAACTCCCCAAAGACAACAGCGGTGGTATTTTCCATAGCACCAGAAACATAATCTCGTACAATAATTTGAGAGAAACTAGGCCAAGGGTAATCCACTCCAAGCCTTTTGGAGAAAAAAGTCAGCATTTCTTTAGTATTGCTAAAAATTGCTTTTGCATCATCTTTATACTCAGGTTCTACATAGTACTTGATTGGCTTTCCGTTCCAAGTTTCATCAATCACTGCAAACTCTCCTACAGCCAACATAAACAAATAGGTAGAATGTGGTAAATCCATCTTCCAATAATCAGTCCGAGTACCATCTGGATTTTTAGTACTTGAGATCAATAAACCGTTGGACAAAGTTTGGTATTTATCCTGAACCGTTATATACATTTCTTCAGTACATTTTTCATTGGAATGATCTATAGTAGGAAACCAAACAGAATTATTTTCAGTTTCGCCTTGTGTCCATATTTGTTGGGGTTTGTCTTCAGAACCATCCGCATTTATAAAAAACAAACCTTGATCAGAAGTAATGGCACTACTACCACCAATTTCTCTTTCTGTAGGTTTTGCTGTATATTTGATGACTAATTTCAGTTGTTGACCCGCATAAAACGTTTTACCTAATTTGATTTTCAATAACAAACCATCGTTGTCAAAAGCAAGATTTTCAGACGATCCA
>CAZOHX010000108.1:0-7466 GCA_964579315.1 uncultured Saprospiraceae bacterium | reverse complement strand
ACGATTAAAATAATTATTCCTAAATTTCGATTCATACACTTATTTTTTAATCACACTTATTTTTTTGATGAATATATCAATAATCGTACTGATAACGTTATTTATTTTTAAAAAAGTCTTTTTCCCTAGGCAAGATACTCTTGAAAATGCCCTTTTTGTAATCTTTTTTAAAAAAAATCAATTAAAAAATAATAAACATAGGGGTATTTATTAATTTGCTGCGTCATAGATTTGAAAGGCAAATAATACTTTTGTTAATCACTCGCTTGTAAGAGTGCTTTTCTTAAGAATATTCCTTTCTTGAATTCAATAATCATTATAATGAACGAGTTATTTTTTGAATCATTAATCGCCAAATATTTGGCAAATGAAATTTCGGAAACGGAAGAAAAAACACTCATGGAGTGGGTCAAAAGAGATCCAGCCTACCAGATTGCCTTTGATGAAATGTTGACGATTTGGGGCGAAGCTATCCCACAAACACTTGACTTTTCAGCAGATAAAAGCAATGTCTGGGAAAATATTGACAACTTAACAGAAGAAAAAACGGTAAATCTGAAACGACAACCTATTGTCAAACAAATGCCTTTTTATAGATTTAGAAATATTGCTGCCGCTATCGCTTTACTTGTGGGAATTGGTCTTTGGTGGATCAATAGAGATACGGTGCCAGCGACAAATCTTATAGTTCAGCAATCTACAGATGATTTAAAAAATATTGTCTTACCTGATGGAAGTAAGATTGTTTTGAACGCCTATAGTAGCTTGACCTATGACGCAAATTTTAAAGTGAGAGATGTAAAATTGAGTGGAGAGGCTTTTTTTGATATTGCAAGAGATACTTTGCACCCTTTTTCGATTCATAGCAATGGTACTTTGACTCAAGTTTTGGGTACTTCTTTTAGTATCCGTGCTTATCCTGACGAAGATAGTGTCGAAGTGGCTGTGGTTACGGGAAAAGTGGCTTTTTCAAAAGAAAAGTCTAAAAAAATGCAAAAAGTATTTTTGCTGCCTGGAAATAAAGCGGTTTTAAATAAATCAGTTTCCAAAATTATTAAAATGGATGTCTCTCCCAACGAACTGTCATGGACGACCAAAGAATTGGTTTTTGATGATGCCAATATGGATAATGTCGTGAAAACTTTGAAACGATACTTTCATTTAAATATTCATTTGGAAAATAAGGCTATTAACAACTGTCACTTTACTGGTCGGTTCAAGAATGCAGATGTGGATGAAGTTTTAAAGGCGCTGTCTTTTGCTTTGGATTTACATTCTGAAAAATCAAATCATAAACTTATTTTAAAAGGGAAAGGATGTGATTAAATTTTGGACTTGCTTTTTGATTTCCTTTGGTGCTACGCTTTGTTTTTCTCAAAGAAATTTATTAAATGAATTAGTGACTGTTCATTACGAACAGGTTGTTTTGGAAGACGCTTTAATCGATATTTCCCAAAAGTATAAATTTTCTTTTGCGTATAGCAAGGATATGGTTTCATTGGATCAACCAATTAGTATCTTAGCGAAATCTCAACCTTTGCATTTGGTTCTAGATGACCTTTTCAAAATCGCAGCTATTCAATATACTCAAATTGGGGATCAAATTGTACTTAAATTTGATAAGTCAGAATTTAAATTGATTTCGCAAAAGAAAAAAAGAAAGACCCAAAGAAAGAAAACTGAAAAAGTTACGATTATACGAAAAGCTAAAAGGGTGAATAAAAAAGTGATTGTTCCTGTACATATTGTAGGCACTCGCTTGAAAGAAATATCTTTCGTACCAAAGGTCATTTATGTAAGTGACAAATTGATTTTGCCCAAGGTAAAACCTTTAAAGTTTGAAACTAGTCCTTCCATTGAAGAATTGCAGGACAAAGATGCAAAAATCGTTGTGGCTTTTACTCCTACCATTAGTTCGGATAGAATTATTAATACAGATAGTGTGGTAAATTTATCTTTGAATATTATTGCAGGTAGCGTACCTAACGTGGAAGGGGCCCAGATTGGGACTATTTCTAATAGAATTGAAGGTGATCTTAGTGGCGTACAAGTAGCTCTTGGTGTAAACACAGTAGGAAATGACATGATGGGAACACAGGTTTCTTTGTTCAGAAATCACGTAAAAGGTAGGGGATATGGAGCTCAAATTACTTTAGGTTCCAACAAAATTGAAAATATCAATGGTGCTCAAATTGCTCTTTTCAACAACCGTTCTATACATGATGCAGACTTGCAAATTGCTATTTTTAGAAATAAAGCAGAAAACTCAAATTTGCAAATTGGATTATTAAATAGATCAAAGAAAAATGCTAAATTTCAAATTGGTTTGATAAATAGTTGTGATTCGATTAGTGGTTTATCTATTGGTCTTTTGAATTTTGTAAGACACGGAAATAATTATTTTGAATATGCTTATTCTTATGGATTGAAACACAATTTTTCTCTAAAATTTGGAGGATATAAATTGTATAATATTTTGAAATATTCTATTGATAAAAATAAGAAAATTTTAGGTGTTGGGTATGGTCTTGGTAATGCTATAAAATTATCCCCCTATTGGAGCATTGATTTAGAATTAATAGGACAATACTTACTCAGGGAAGGGCAAAACTTGACAGAATTAAATCTTTTAAATAGCCTCAATTTAGATTTAGATTTAAAACTATTTTCAAGGATGCATCTATTTGGTGGATTTAGATTAAACACTACTATTTTAGAAACAAAACTCGAAAACCAAGTGGATTATAAATATGAAATTGCTCCTGAAAAAATTATTTTTTCTGATAAGATTGGTGCCTATGATAAGTATGATTTAAAAGCTTGGTTTGACACCCAATTTGGGATTAGATTCTACTTGACAACATAACTTATTACTTACAATCATGAAGTTGTAAATATTTAACAATAATATCGGTTGAGTGAAAACTCAAAATATATTGAAATGTCATAGTTTCAACAGTTGATACTATGTCTATTTGAAAACATTTATTCATTAAAAAATTGAAAAGTATGAAAAATTTAATTGTAATTTTTTTATTAGCTGCCACATTTAGTGTGCAAGCTCAACAAGAAACAGTTTTTGGAAAATTTAGAAACTGGGGGGCGTTTGGTAGTTTGAATTATGAATATGGTTTGAAAAAAACCCAATTTACTTCTACTGCTGGTGGCGGTTTTGGACTTGTGATCGGAACTGTATTCATAGGTGGATACGGAAATAGTTCGGGAAATCTTGATGATGTAATTCAAGACGAACCATTCCTAGATTTGGCTCATGGGGGGCTTTGGCTTGGTTTTACTCCTTTGTCTAAAAAACTATTTCACCCTATCGCTAGCTTGAGACTTGGTACAGGTGCGGTTGATGTAGATTTGGCCGACAACAAACATTTCAAAAAGGACTTTGTGTCTGTTATTACTCCAGAATTGGGTGTAGAACTCAATATTACTAAGATTTTTAGATTGGCAGTGACTGGAAATTATCGTTTCGTTCGAGGAATCGAAGCGGCTAATCCTAGAACAAATAAAGATTATGAAGGGCTAAATATTGCCGTAGGACTACGCATTGGTTGGTTTGGTCGATGGAGAAGTGATAAATGTAATCGTGGAAAATCTAAAATAAAAGTCGATATTTCAAGAGATATGGATATGGATGAAGACTCTGATAAATCAATGGACAAATCCGAGCCAGAAAAAGAGAACAAAGACCAACAAAACAACCAAAATCAATCAACTGAACAATCAGAAGATGGTGATCAGTAAATAGTTGTGTCATATAAGTAGGTGTCATAAAATATATCTTGTAAATACTTTAAAACTCAAAAACATGAAAAATATATTAAAATTATTATTTGCAATCAGTTTCATTTCCTTATCTAGCTGTTTTTACTATGGTGATCATTCTGGAGTTGACTGTGTAGAAGGAAATAGAACAATCATAACAGACGAATTTGATTTACCTAACTTTAGTGGAATCATCCTAAATATTGATGCCAATATTAAATTGAAGCAAGGAGATAAACAAAGCGTAGAAGTTGAAGGACAGGAAAATATTTTAGACATTTTACAATTAAAGGTTAGAAACCATATCTTGGATATTGATTTTGATGAGTGTGTGAATCACGACGATATAAATATCTTTATTACCATCCCTGATATAGATTTTCTATCCATCCATGGTTCTGGAAATATTGTTGGTCAAAATGTCTTTGATATCAAGGATATTGAATTGAAAATATCAGGATCTGGAGATATGGATCTGGGAATTGAAGCAAACGATGTTGTTGGAAAAATATCAGGATCTGGAACTATGAAATTAGACGGTGATATGGATTTCTTAAACTTTAAAATCTCTGGCAGTGGAGATTTAGAAGCTTTTGATCTCAAATCCATTGATGCAAATATAAAAATTACGGGTAGTGGAGACATAGAAGTATATGCCAAAGACAATCTAGATGTTAGTATTTCAGGCAGTGGAGATGTATATTACAAAGGTCACCCTAAACTTGATATTAGTATTACAGGGTCAGGAAAAGTGGTTGATGCTAATTAATATAATTTTCCTGGAACCCAAAAAAATAGTTCTGTATTAATCCAATTTTTAGTGTCTTGACATTTTTTATGTCAAGGCATTTTTTCGTTGGGCTATCCTAAACTATTGTAGTTTGAATAATAAATGTATGCCCACATTGAAATGAATAATACTAGAAAAAGTATAAATTTTAAAAAACAGTATCCCTTACTTCCTTCTTCAATTAATTTGTCACTCATTATTATTATTTTTGTAAAAATGAATATTGCTTACAAAAGCATTCTTGTGTGGCAAATGTACTTCAAAAAAATGAAATTGGAAAAAATATCAACATTTTTTTCCTTTGTATGTTTTAAATCTACTATTTGTAATTTGTCTAATTTGTTGTAATTACAATATTTCTAGGAATCATTTATCATTTATGCAGATGTTCTCCTTTTTTTAATGATTATTCCTTTTATCTATTTACCTTTGCGAACGAACATTCGTAAAATAATTTATATGACTAAATTTTATCCTTTAAAAGTTTCGGAAATTAAGAAAGAAACATCTGATACCGTTTCTATTGTTTTTGATTTGCCTCATGAGCTTGAAAATAAATTCAAGTTTATTCAAGGTCAATATCTGACTTTAGAAACATCTATCAATGGACAGAAAGTAAGAAGAGCTTACTCTCTTTGTTCAAGTGCCAATAGTGGTGTGCTTAGAGTGGCTGTGAAAAAAGTGGAAAATGGATTATTTTCTGTGTTTGCAACAGAACATCTAAAAGTTGGTGATGTTTTAGACGTCATGCCTCCTATGGGGTCTTTTTATACTCCCTTGGATAAAAATAATAAGAAAAATTATCTTGCAGTGGCTGCTGGTAGTGGGATTACTCCCATCTTGTCTATTTTGAAAACGACCCTTGAAACCGAACCAAATAGTACTTTTACCTTGTTGTTTGTTAATAAAGACAGTCAAAATATAATTTTTAAAGAAGAATTAGAAGAACTTAAAAATGGCTATTTGAATAGATTTTCTCTATTTCATTTTTTTACTCGTGAAAAAACAGAATTTGATCTTTTCAATGGTAGATTAAATAAATCTAAAATGGAAAAACTTTTAGATAAAAGTATCGATGTTAATAGTTTGGATGATTGCTTCTTTTGTGGTCCAGAAGATTTGATCAATGAAATGCAAAATGTTTTTCGTGATCATGGCATGCCACTTGATCATTTACATGCAGAATTATTTACTAAGAAAAATATTAAAACAATGAAAACTAAATCCAATGACACTCCTGTTTCTACTAATGGTCATGAAATCACAATTATCATGGATGGAGATGAATTTAAGTTTACAATGAAAGATAATTCTGATTTTATTATTGATGCTGCCATTGAAGAAGATATTGATGTACCTTATTCTTGTCAAGCGGGTGTTTGTAGTACTTGTAAAGCTAAAGTCGTTGAGGGTGAAGTATCCATGAGCGAAGATCATACTTTAGATGACGATGAAGTAGAAGCTGGGTTTGTACTTTCTTGTATTTGTACACCTAAATCTGAAAAAGTTACTTTGGATTATGATGTGCTCTAGTTTTTCTAATTTATGAAAAATTTAAGTAAAAAACATAGCGAAATATTGCAGACTGCTGCTGACTTGTTTAAAAAACAAGGCTATGCCGCTACTTCCATGAGACAATTAGCAAAAGCTGTCAACATAGAACCCTCTAGCTTATATAGTCATATTCAGTCTAAAGAAGCTATTCTCCAAATGATTTGTTTTGAACAGGCAGATAAATTTATTCAATTTATACATTGGATTGAAGAACAAGATGATTCTCCTATTGAAAAAATTAGGGCTCTTTTATTGCATCAAATGCAAATTGCTTATGATGACTCCACTTCAATTACTGTTTTTAATGATGAATGGAAACATCTCAACGATGCTCATTTGAATACCTTTTTGAAACTGAGAAAAGAGTATGAATCTGCTTTTATTCAATTGATAAATCTTGGTATCGACCAGGGGCTTTTGAAAAACATTGATTCCAAAATCATTTTGAATACTTTGCTTTCTTCTATAAAATGGATTCACTTCCAATCTAATCGAAATGTCGCCAACCCTGACAATTTTCATCTCTTGCTTGACTTAATTTTGGGTGGCGTTTTGAGAGTTGTTTGATTTTTCAATTTACTGATGATTGTTCGATCTTCTTTGATTTTTCAATCACTTCTTCGTAAAATGCTTCATATTCTGGTAGTATATTGGATATATCAAATGTCTTTGCTTTTGCTAGTGCATTTTTTTTGAATGAATCTAATATCTCATCCTTGACTAGAATACTAATTGCATATTTCGCCATACTTTTTATATCTCCTACTTCACACAAATACCCTGTAACACCATGATCATTCACTTCGGGAATACCTCCTACATTGGATGAAACCACAGGTACTTCACATGCCATCGCCTCTAGCGCTGCAAGACCAAAACTTTCTCTTTCTGATGGCAATAAAAATAAATCCGCAACAGCTAATATTTCTTCTATGGCATCTTGTTTTCCTAAAAATCTGATTTTATCACATAATTCACTACATCTGCAATCGTCTTCTAAATATTTTCGCTCTGGCCCATCTCCAACTAAAAGCAATTTTGATGGAATCTCTTTATTGACCAATTCAAATATCTTGATGACATCATCTGTTCTTTTTACTTTTCTAAAATTGGATACGTGCACTAATATTCTCTCTCCATTCGGTGCAATCGCCTTTTTAAAATGATCTTTGTTCAATTTATTAAATCGGGTGAAATCTATAAAATTATGAATCACTTTGATATCTTTTTTAACACTAAAATAGGATTCTGTTTGTTGCTTTAGACTATTGGATACGGCTGTCACTCCATTTGAATTATTGATAGAAAACTCTACAGAGCTCCTAAATATTACGAATGGGTAGCC
>CAZOHX010000107.1:0-7484 GCA_964579315.1 uncultured Saprospiraceae bacterium | reverse complement strand
GATCCATCCATACAAATGTCCCTGTATATCCACTATGTCCAAAACTTGCACGACTGGCTTCCTTTGCCGTATGACTTTCTCCTGCCACATAATCAATCATAGGCTTATCAAACCCCAAGCCCCTGCGGTTCCCTTCATCACAAAAATGACATTTTGTGAACGTATCCATGGTCTCTGGAGCAATGTATTGGATACCACCATAACTCCCTTTGTTTAAGTACATTTGCAACAATTTGGCTAAGTCATTGGCACTTGAAAAAAGACCTGCATTTCCTGATACTTGCCCCATCATATTGGCTCCTTCGTCATGTACAATACCTTGCATAAGCGTATGTCTGAAAAAAGTATCTCGTTCTGTCGGGACAATTCTTTCTTTTGGAAATCGTTTTAGGGGCTTAAATCCCAATGTCGTGGCACCCAGTGGTCGATATATTTTTGTATTTAAATAATGTTCAAAATCTTCGTGAAGCATATTGGACAACATATCTGGAAAAATATAAAATGCCAAACCCGAGTACTTATAACCATATTCTTTTTCTAAGGGAGATTTTTTTATCGCCTTCAATATCTTTGCTCGATATTTTTTATTCAAATAAAGATCTTCTCTTAATTGAATAGAATATTTTTTGGATGGCTTTTTTCTTACTGTAAACCACCTAAATTTCCCATTTTTTCGCTCAGTCATTTGCCAGACGGGTAACCATGGTTTTAATCTAGCTTGATGCGATAAAATATCCATCCATTTCAAATCTCCTTTATTAGTATGCTTAAATTCTGGATAATACGCTTTCCATGTTGCATTCAAATCAAATTCCCCTTTACTATGAAGTTGCATCACAATGGGCAATGGGGCAGTTACTTTTGTTACAGATGCCAAATCATAAATATCCGTGATTTTTACTGGATCTACATTGTCATAAGTATGAAATCCAAATGCTTTATGGTAAATTATCTTTCCATCTTTTGCAATCAATACTTGAGCACCAGGAAATGCTTCTCCTCTAATTCCCATTTGGATAATTTCAGGAATTTTCTTTGCTAAAATAGCACTATCCATTTGAACAACTTCTGCTGGAGCATATCCTAAACGATTGATACTAGAACTATATAAAGACATAGGTATTGGAAAATCACCAAAAATAGGTTTTAATTCCTGTGGTTTTAAATCTATTGCTCCAAAAATAACTTGAGCCGCAATTGCTTGATTTAATCCATTTGTTTGCATACATAATACCAATGCATCAGGGCTAAATTCATTATAAAAAGAGATAGGATTCGACGGTTTACCAAATACCGTCAAGATTACTTTCGTTTCTTTAGATAGATAATGGATAAAACTTTTAACAGCTGGACTTATTTCTGAATTGAGATGATATTTTATAATTAATAAATTATGCTTTGTAAGTATTTTCTGAAAGAGTGGTAACATTGATGTAAGATCTCCATCATTTGGAACATCAAAGGCATCAATTTTTGTATATTTTTCTAAATAGGTTAGAAAATCATCATTTTCATCTTCACCTATATTTATAAATGCGATTTCCTGTTGATCTAATTTCTCAATAGGTACTATAGATTTATTTTTTAATAGCAATATACTTTTTATAGCTTCTTCATAAGAATTAGCGGAATAATCTTGAGCATTCAACTGAAAGAAAGAGAAAAAAATAATGCATAATATAAGTGATTTGACATTCATAATAATTTATTTTTGAATTATTAAACTTGAAAATTTTCTCAATATCCTTATTTACGATTACCTCCAATACTTGTTTGAAAATTAAACGAAATTTAATCTTTAGGAACAAAAATAAATTGATAAATAAATATAAATATCATCGATACAAAAAAGCTACCTAACGTTTTTAAAATTATAGAAATGATATAAACGTAAGAAAAACTCTCCAAAGAAAAATAAGTAATCAAATGGATCAACATCATAACGGATGCATATTTTGCAAACCATACTAATCCATAATTTTGCACGGTTGGTATTTTATTCAATAAATAACCTCCTGTAGGCTCAAAAAGACTCAACACTAAAGGTCTTGAAAATGCCATCATTACCAAGGCTCCAGCATGTACTCCTGGACTATTATCTGCAAAATCTATGACTAAGCCCATAGCAAATGCCATTAATAAAAGTAGGCTATTGGAATACTTAAACGATGCTAGAATGATGATAAGTGGATAGACAAATATACTTACATACTTCCAATCAGGCACCATATCCATAAATATTACCACTTGAAACAGTGCTAATATTACAAATCGAATAATATTTCTTAACACGTCATTACTCATCTACTCCAGATTCAATTAACAATTGCTCTTCCTTTAATTTATGACTGACCACATATGCGTAACTAACCTTTGCCAAATCTTCCCCTAGTTTGACATCTATATTATAAAAATTTCGACCAGATTCTATCCAAAAGGTATCAATAACTCCAATATGCAATCCTTTTGGAAATATCGAAGAATAGCCGCTTGTAATGATGGTATCCCCCTTTTCAAAAACAGCATGTTTCGGAACATCGTTCATCCTTACATGGGTGATATCCCCATTCCAATTAATGGAGCCTATGTAATCTCTATTTTTTATCAGTCCACTTACTTTCATCTCAGGATTGAGTATGGACATCGCAACAGAATAATGCTTTCCGACTCTTATCACAATTCCATACACTCCATCATTGCCAATGACTCCTTGCTTATATTTAATGCCATCATTACTCCCCTTATTAAGGGTAAAAGTATTGTAAATTTTATTAACAGAATTATTGATAATTTTTACGGGTAGAAAAGAATATACTTGCGTAGAATCCAATTCCACAATAGAATCCATTACAAAATTGGAGTCTTGATGCATTTTCGTTTCCAATTCTATCAGTTGTTTTCTTAAATTCGCATTTTGGACTGATAATTTATCTGCCAATTCTGAAAGTGACATATAGTTTGAAAATTCAGATGTCTTTTCATGAATTTTTCCAGTAAATATATTCGTAGAATTAATAAAAATCTCTTTTTGAGACTTATTATATCCTACCACGAGAAATAGACATATTGTTTCTAAGATAAAAAACAATAAAAAACTATTACTCTTAAAATACTGAAATGGATTTCGCATAGTTGTTGAATACGCGATATGAAATCAAAAAACAAAAAATATATACCTACGCTTAAATACTTTTCCTGTCAATCAAAAACGAATATCTATGTGAATTACTTAATGCGATTCCTGTACCACGAACTACTGCTTTAAGGGGATCTTCTACTACATGTACTGCCAACTTTGTTTTTGCAGCAATCCTTCGATCCAATCCTCTCAATAATGCTCCACCTCCTGTGAGATATAGCCCTGTTCGATAAATATCCGATGCTAATTCTGGAGGCGTTACTTCCAGCGTTTTTAATACAGCTTCTTCAATTTTTGAAATAGATTTATCTATTGCATGTGCCACTTCCTTGTAAGTAATTACGATTTGTTTTGGAATACCTGTCATCAAATCTCGTCCATTCACCGCAAAATCTTTGGGCGGATTCTCCAACTCCAATAATGCAGAACCTACATGAATTTTGACTTGCTCGGCGGTTCGTTCTCCAATCAACACATTGTGCTGACGTTTCAAATAATTCATAATATCAATCGTAAATTCATCACCTGCAATACGTATAGATTGATCACATACGATACCTGAAAGGGCAATTACTGCAATCTCTGTCGTTCCCCCTCCTATATCAATCACCATATTCCCAACAGGATCTTCTACATTTAGTCCGATTCCCAAGGCTGCTGCCATTGGCTCGTATATCAGATAAGTCTCTTTTGAATCTACGTGATCTGCAGACTCAAAAACGGCTCTTTTTTCTACCTCTGTAATTCCCGAAGGAATACAAATTACCATTTTTAAATGTGAAAAGAAACGCCTTTTGGCTCCAATCATATCTATAAGCCCCTTTATCATGCTTTCTGCAGCAGTAAAATCTGCAATCACACCATCTTTAAGTGGACGTATGGTCTTAATATTTTCGTGGGTCTTTTCATGCATTTGCATGGCTTTATGCCCCACGGCAATAGTCTCATTTGTAGAACGATTTATCGCCACAATGGAAGGCTCATCAATCACTACTTCTCCATTTTGAATAATTAGTGTATTGGCTGTTCCTAAATCTATTGCAATCTCTTGTTTGAAAAATTTTAAAAACTTCATTAAGTATGTTGATGCCTATTTGATTAAAAAAATCAGGCTTTTATATTTATGTAATAATCTCGAACTGCAAAAAAAAATAAATTTTATGACAAATTGTAATTAATTAGCATATATTTCTTATTTTCCTACCATCACTGTATGAAATTGTGCTTTTTTGAAATATTTTTGGGCAATTTGTTGCAAATCACTTATTGAAATTTGCTGCAAATCATAAACAAATTTTTCAAAATATGATATGGGCTGATTATGAATCACCAAATGTTTGATCATATCCGATGTGTGATATACTCCGTCAATCCATTTTAAAATTTCTCCCATTAGATAATTTTGCACCAAAGAGAGTTCTTTTTCTGTAACTAACTCATGATTTAACCTATCAATTTCAAAAAATATCTCTTTCATCGTAGCATCTCTTTGTGCATTTCCAACCTCACAGCCTATACTAAAAAAACCATCGTAAACCATCGTATTTAAACTCGAAAAAATATTATAAGTGTAGCCTTTTCTTTCTCGAATATTTTGCATCAATCTCGCTCCAAAATATCCGCCCAAAATCGTATTTAAATAATAAAATCCCGTATAATCAATATGATGTTTTGGAAAGGTCCTCATCCCTACTCGTATTGCAGTTTGTACGGAAGTTGGTCTTTCTATGAATATTTGTTGTGGATCATTATCTTTTACCTTTTGATAACTCGGTTTTTTAAAATTTGGATTTGAAAATAATGCATCTCCTAAAACACGCTCTATCAATTGATATTCTCTTTCTCCTATATTACCACTCGCTACAACAAAACAATTTTCTTTTACAAAATTGTCATGATAATATGCTCTGAGATGTTCTATCCTCAATGCATCATAATTTTCTAAAGAGCTATTATACCCATATGAATGTTCCTTCCCAAAAATATTTGCAGTCATCTCACGGTAAGCTATGACATCATTTTCTTCAAGGCTCAATTGCAATCTTTGTTTTTGATTTTTGATATAAACTTCGAGTTCATTTTTATCAAATTTTGGTTGAGAAAGCATTTCTCCAAATAAATCCACTAGAGATTCAAAATGTTTTTTCAAACAAAATAGACTTGCTGTCATCGTGTCCATGTTTGAAGATATCCCCATCCGACCTCCATAAAAATCTATAATCTCATCAATTTTTTGTGCAGACTTGGATTCCGTACTCTCATTCATCATTCCTGCTGTAATCCTTGACACCGAAATTTGCTTCTCTGATATTCGCCCTCCTAAAAAAACAACTTCTAACTTCACTATGGGTAAAGTATCATCATGCACAATATAAATAGGTACATTATTAGAAAGTACTTTAGATTCATAACTAGGAAATTGGATATTTGTTATTCTTTTTATTTTTGGAATGGATGGCATATTTATTTTTTTGTCAATAAGATCAATATCTTTCATAGAAAAAGGAAGTATCTTTTACAAAGATACTTCCCTTTCGTTTAATTTGTAGTTTATTATTATACTTTATGCTTCTTCTGCCCGAATTTTATTTAAAGCAGATCCTGCTTTCACCCAATCTATTTGCTCTTGATTATAGGTATGTGCTACTTCAAATTTTTCTACAGTACCATCCGCATGATCCAATTTAATGGTCAAATTCTTGCCTGGTGAAAATTTATCAAAATCTGTAATCGTAACTTTATCGTCTTGACGGACTTTCGCATAATCATCTGGATTTACAAATGTCAATCCCAACATCCCTTGTTTTTTCAAGTTTGTTTCATGGATTCTAGCAAACGATTTTACGACAACTGCTTTCACTCCTAAAAATCTAGGTTCCATGGCTGCGTGTTCTCTTGATGATCCTTCTCCATAGTTATCCTCACCAAAAACAATAGTCCCAATTCCTGCTGCTTTATAGGTACGTCCTGATTCAGGAACAGCCATATACTCATTTTTTACATAATTGAGTACATTATTGGCTTGATCATTGAAAGCATTAATTGCTCCTATAAAACAATTGTTGGATATATTCTCAAGATGTCCACGAAATTTCAACCATGGTCCTGCCATAGAAATATGATCCGTAGTACATTTCCCTTTTGCCTTAATCAAAATACGCATATCTGCTACTTCACTAGGTGTAATAGGGCTAAACGGAGTCAATAATTGGATTCTATCTGATTTGGGATTCACCTTTATTTTGATACTCTTTCCACTTCTTGGTGGCTTGATATATCCTGGATCATCTACATCAAATCCCTTTTCTGGCAATTCAATTCCCACAGGTGGCTCTAGCATCACCTCTTCCCCTTTATTATTCGTCAAAGTATCCGTCATTGGATTAAAATCTAATCGACCAGCCAATGCAATAGCCGTAACCAATTCTGGAGAAGCAACGAATGCATGTGTATTTGGATTTCCATCCGCTCGCTTAGTGAAATTTCTATTAAAAGAATGTACAATTGTATTTTTCTCTCCTTTATCTGCTCCTGCTCTCGCCCACTGTCCTATACACGGACCACATGCATTGGCAAAAACATTTGCACCTATACTTTCAAAAGTTTTGATAAATCCATCTCGTTCTATGGTGTATCTGACCATTTCTGAACCTGGGGTAATATCAAATTCTGAATTTAGACTTAGTCCCTTTTCTATGGCTTGCTTTGCTAAGGAAGCTGCTGCTGAAATATCTTCATAAGATGAATTGGTGCAAGATCCAATTAATCCAACTTCCACTTTTACAGGCCAACCTGCTTTCGCTAACACCTTTTTCATTTTTGAAACAGGTGTCGCTAAATCGGGTGTGAATGGACCATTCAAATGGGGCTCTAGTTTAGAAAGATTAATCGTAATGACTTGATCAAAATATTTTTTTGGATCTTTATAAACTTCTGGATCTCCTGTCAATTCTTTTTTGATACGATTGGCCAATACAGCAACTCTTCGTCTTTCGGTAGCTCTCAAATATCTTTCAATAGATTTATCATAGCCAAAAGTAGAAGTTGTTGCCCCTACTTCAGCACCCATATTGCAAATTGTACCTTTTCCTGTAGCAGAAAGTGTTTTGGCTCCAGCACCAAAATATTCAATGATTGCTCCTGTTCCTCCTTTCGCTGTTAAAATTCCTGCAACTTTTAGAATTACATCTTTCGGTGTTGCCCATCCTTTCAATTTTCCTGTCAATTTAACACCAATCAATTTCGGCATTTTTAATTCCCAAGGCATTCCTGCCATTACATCTACAGCATCAGCTCCTCCTACTCCTATCGCTACCATCCCTAAGCCTCCTGCATTCACCGTATG
>CAZOHX010000106.1:5263-7505 GCA_964579315.1 uncultured Saprospiraceae bacterium | reverse complement strand
TTTAGAAGTACTTTATAATAAAGTTTCTCTTTTAGTGGAAGGGGCGGAAATGTAATCCTTATTTCAAATAAGATATTAAATGGAGATTTACTGAAAAGTGAGTCTCCATTTTTTTTGTTGATATTTTAAATTTCTTGAAGAAACTTTAGGGGAATTAAGTTAATATTCGTTTTAAAAACACCTGTCAGAATTTCAGAAAAGCAGCTTCACAAATGCAATATTTAATAATACCTTTTAGGAATAACTGTAAAATATATTTTATGAAAATTTACAACCTATTTTTAATGCTTTTTTTGAGCCTATCTTTAACTGCTCAAACGACTTATTTTGTATCTGTTGATGGTAATGATAGCAATGATGGACTATCTGAATCTACATCTTGGAAAACATTTTCTTTTGCGGCTTCTGCCGATAGTCCTGTAAAAAGTGGCGATATGGTCTATATCAAGGCTGGAGATTATGGTTTGGATGATGTCTTTATTGATAAAAATTATAATGAAGGAGATGAGCGTATTTCTTTTGTTGGATACAGAAATACTCCAGGTGATATTTTGGATTTTGATTTCAAATATGGCGATGATGTGGATGCTTCCAAAATGCCTTTGATCAATCCTGGCAATCGTTTGAAAGGAGAAGGTGTCAATTTGAGTGACATTTATAATATTACGATTAAGAATTTACAAATTGCCAATGCTATCGCTGGAATTAGTGTTTGGAATACAGAATCCATCAATTCAAATCACATTTTAGAAAATATTTTTATAAAAACGATTGGTGATGATTATTCCACGGCTTTGAGTGTGAAAGAAGGGAATCATAATCTTATTAAAAATTGTCTTATCGTAAACGCTACGGGGGCTGGTATGGATGTTTGGGGAGATAATAATACCATTGAAAACTGTAAGGTGTATAGTAATGAAAGTGAATTATTGGAAGGTGGAACTTATTCTTCTATGGATTATTATATTGTGCTGAAAGGGGATAGTAATGTGATACGAAACTGTTATATTGAACGAGATGGTATCCTAGAAGATGTCGGACATGGAATGGAGATTAAGGAGAATGGAGAACATAATTTATTTGTGGATTGTACTGCTAAAAATATGGTAGGTGGCTGCTTTAGTGTGAGATGGTCAGGGGTGAAAAATAATGAATTTAGAAATTGCAAAGCAATAAGCACTTTGGATGATGATATTACTGCATTTTTAATTCGGGACGGTGCCAGTAACAATGTTTTCAATAGTTGTATATCAGAAAATTGTCAAGCAGGAGTACGTTTTTTATTGTCTGGAGAAGATGCCGATTATTGTGGTGAGCATAATGTTTTAAATAATTGTATTATCAAAAATGCTACTTGGGTTTTTGATTTGAATAGTTGGTATTACAATAGTGCTCCAGCAGACAACAATCGTTTGGTAAATTGTACAATTGATGGGGCTAAATACATGGTCAATGCGGATAGACCCAATATGGGCAACCAATTTGAAAATTGTATTATCACTAATGTAGAAAATTACCTTGCAGGTGAAAAAATCGCAAATCTTGAATTTATTCACAATGATTTTCATGAAAATGGTTTCGATATGCCCGACGGAGTTGGTAATATTACTCAAAATCCGTTATTTGTAAATTCTACAAGTGGGGATTATCATCTGACAAAAGATAGTCCTTGTATTGATGCAGGAATCGATACCGATGCTCCTAATGTTGATTTTGATGGAACAAGCCGTCCTCAAGGAATGGGTTTTGATATAGGTGCTTACGAATTTGTAAAATCAACGGCGGTTTCAGAAGTAGATGCTTATCAGAATTTAATTTATCCTAATCCAACACACCATCAATTATGGGTTGCTGATAAATTTGAAAATAGTAGCTATGAAATTATCTCTACTTTTGGTGAAACGATTTCAAAAGGACATATCTATAATCACCAAATTGATATCTCTTCTTTATCAAATGGCTTGTGGATTGTGAAATTGAATGATGGTTTGAATGATTTTGCTTTTCGGGTTGTGAAGGACTAAATGGCAACATACATTTATTGTATTCAAAAAGGGAATAGAGCGAAGCACTATTCCCTTTTTGTTTTGATGAAAAATCTTACTACCCTTACTACCCTTGTATTATATTATATGACTAAAAAAACATTTTGCGAAAGCAAAAAAAACTTTGTACCCTTTGTGTCCTTTGAGCACTTTGTGGTAAAAAAGTCATAAAAAATAAACCATATTATCTTTATAGC
>CAZOHX010000106.1:0-5163 GCA_964579315.1 uncultured Saprospiraceae bacterium | reverse complement strand
TTGAGCACTTTGTGGTAAAAAAGTCATAAAAAATAAACCATATTATCTTTATAGCCAAAAAAACATTTTGCGAAAGCAAAAAACTTTTGAGCCCTTTGTGTCCTTTGAGCTCTTTGTGGTAAAAAAAATCATAAAAAATAAACCCTATTCTTTTATTTATTTACTGTCCTTACTCCCTTGTATGGCAAAAAAAATGAGAACTAAGCGGTAAAAATTCAAATTCAAAACGCAATACGATACCCCAAATTAACTCCACCAAAACGATAATGCTGACCAATACTAGATGTAGAAAAGTCATTAGGGATATACCTATACTTGAAATTCAAAGAAATAGCACCAAAATTCAAAGGCTTTTCCAAAACAATATTCCCAAAATAACTCAATCCAATATTTCTATTAAATCCATCGCTATCAGCAATTACATTTATTTGATCAATATCATTTAACACTTTCCCTTGCGTTTTTGAAAGCAAATTGATGCAAATACCAGGCTCTAAAGCAATATTTAAATATTTCATTTTGAAGCGATACCCCAAATTGATAGGCAAATCAATCATTTGGATATTGTAGTGTGTAACCGACTTTGTATGTATCGTCTTTTCGGTAATAATATCACCACGAATCACCGTCAATGTATCCCCGTTTTCAGATTCTGTGATGGAAATAATACCTTGTGTAGTATCCATTTTGATAATGGATGTTTCTAGTTTCAATTGCTCTGTAAGTTTGGAGTAATCTATTCCAAATTTCAAATAGAAAGGAAATTTGACATGCTCTACCTGTAAAAATATCCCACCATTTAGACCTTCTAATGATTTTTCATGAGCCAATCTGTCTTCATAAATTACAGATTGTTCAGTGTTTTTATTGCTTAATTGTTTTGATGGATAAAATGCTCCAGCATAAATGCCAACGGATGGCATCCATTTGGGGCCATTGAAACTTGGACATTCTACCGTTGGTTGATTTTTTGTATTTAATACAGTGTTTTTATCTATTTCAAGCGTATTTATTTTAGAATAGGGGAGTGGAAACAATGCAGTTTTAGAATTAATTTTGAGTTTTTTATGAAAATCGGTTTTTGAATTTGAAATCATTGATTTTTTATGAACAACAACATTTGTATTCATTTGAGTAGCTTCATTTTTAATATATGAATTCATTTTTTGAATAGGGAATCTTCTTTTTTGAATAGGGGAGACTCTTTTTATAAGTTCATTTTTTATAATTCCACAATCTTCTGTGTCTATTGTTCTAGGTGTATTTGATTCTATTTTTTGAGATATAGTAGAAATTGAATTTACCGTATCAGAATTACCAAAATACAAATAATAGGGAATAAAAGCCAGTATCAACAATCCTGCAAAAGAAAACCAAATGATACCACGTCGTTTTTTATTTTCCAATGGATGAATAGCATCAATCAACGCATCTGTATCCACATATACTTCCGCATTTCTTAGTTTGGAAGCCATATTTTCTTCAAAATTTTTATAATCCATAATTTTGATTTTTATTCGTTTTAAATTGGTTGGTTTCTGATGCTTTCAATAATTTAATCATCGTGATTCTTGCTCGTGTGAGATTTGATCTTGAAGTGGCGGGCTTTATTTTCAATAATTTGGCAATTTCTTCATGACTATAGCCTTCGATGATTTTTAAATTGAAAACAATATTCTGACTTTCTGGCAATTGATGTACTAATTTCATCAAATCCTGTGTGTCCAATTCATTATTTATATCTGGAACAGTCGAAAGGATATCAAAATGGTTATTTTCTTCCACAAACTTAATCGGTCTTATCTTTTTAATCATTTCAAAGGATGCATTGACCGCAATTCGTCTAATCCATCCTTCAAAAGAACCTTTCCCTTTATAATTTTTAATATATTTCAAAATCTTGATAAAGGTCTCTTGTAGGGCATCATTGGCAATATCTCGGTCTTTACAATATCTCAAACAAATAGCCATAACTTTAGGGGCAAAAAGACGCACCAAGTCATCTTGACTCGTGCGTTTGCCTTTTTGGCATCCTTTTATGATTTGGGCTATATCCAAGATGTTGATATTTTTAATTCTAGTAAATATAATGAACTATTGCCAAATGACAATAGTCCATTTATTGTTGTTTTTTTGATATTAGTCAATGATTACTTTCTTATGAGCAATCCAGCATTTTGTATCTACATCTTTTACAACCATATAATATTCCCCTGCTGCCAGTTGATGGGTATCATTTTGAGTTGATAAATCAATAGTCAAGTCATCTATTTTATAGATAGCTGTTGATCCGATATTACATTCTCTACAGTTTTGATTTAAATTTGCAACAAAAGTTATAAATCCATCATCACACGTGGTACAAGTTGTATTTGATTTAGAATCCAATATTTCTCCTATATAATTTGGTAAGAAATATTCTTCTTGATCTTGGCACGGTTCTTCAAGGAAAAAACTGTATCCAAATTTTGTTACATCAATTGGGAATTCTTCAAATGGATTTACTTCTTCTCCACTAGTATTATTGCTGTAAGGAAGAACAGGATAATTGTTGTTATTTATATAAGTATAGATATTATTTTCACATCTTATGAGGCTTGGATGAATGGGAATCTCGCCATCTATAACTAGATCTACACACACTTGTGTACTACAATTTCCAAATGATGCAGTGGCACAATACTCACCAGATTCAAATACAGTTGGTTGTTCGACAGTTGAAGAATATCCATTTGGTCCCGTCCATTCAAAAGTAGTATTTATATTTTGTGGCAACCCACTTGGAAAAAGGAGGGCTTGTCCACACCAGGTTTCATTGAATATTTGAAATTCCAAATCAGTGATGTTTTCTACGGTAAATGTTTCTGATCGACTGCATCCTTTGGCATCTACTACAGTTATTGTATAGGTTCCTGCTGCAATGTTTTCTGTAGTTGGACCAGTTTGACCATCACTCCATGTATAAGAATAAGGGGGAGTTCCTCCATTGATTGTAATACTAATTTTCCCATTGTTTTCGCCGCAAAATGCTTTTGTTATAGTAGATTCAATAATCAGATAATCATTTGCTATCTCATAACAATTGGTATTAGAACAATTAGCATTTGTATCAGTTACAGTGACACAGTATATTCCATTTTCAGTGATGGCTATGTCTTTGGTGGTCTCTCCATTTGACCATGTATATTCATAATTACCTACTCCTGACGATACGGCATTTAATTTTACAATCTCAGCAGTGCAGACTGGATCATTTTCTGCTTCAATAGTGACCATAAATTCACAATCTGTACAAATATTAAGGTTTATAGTTTGTGGATTTTCTATGTCTAGACTTTGACTTGGACTTGCTTCTCCTGTACTAGGATTATAAGCGAAAATATCGGCAGATATAAGTGCATCACAAATCGAATTGTCGATATCCATATCAAATTCACCTGAATCATTTACAGGAATGATGAGCGTCCCAGTGTTGGATGCGGTCACAAAATCAATAACAACAACGGCATTGTCAACTGGGTCAGCATTACAAGTAACTACTCCATTTCCTAGGGGATTTACAATATCCAATACAATATCATCCAAAACCACATCATTATCAAAAGGCCCAATTTCAATCGTTTTTACGGGTGTAGAGCATAATGGATCAAAAACAGTAAGAGTTAATGCTGTATTTTTAGCTACTTTTCCACAAACTTCTCCTTCAGTATCCGTATATCCATTTCGTCCTGCATTCAATGAATTTTCAATATGAACTTCAAAATTATTAGCAGGCGTTCCGTCAGAATATTTTACTTTTACGCAAAGATGGACAACAGGAAAGGGTGCATCACAATTCCACCAACTAAAATGAGCAACATCAGCTTCATAATTATTGCCTATTTTCATTGCAGTACCTTCTTCTATCCATAATCCCTGATGCTCATCAAAATACCACATCGGGATTTCTTCTGGTGCATCACTTAATTGTGCATTGGTAATTGGAGAAATTAATTTTGCCGTTGAATTTGCTTTAAGATTTAATGGATTCCTAGCTTCATCAAATAACTGCACGGCAACCATTCCAAAAGAACTCAATACGACTGTGTTTCCATTGATACGAGATCCTCGTAGTTCTCCAGGCATTTTATCTCCCAATTTTTTATCATCAGTAGATAATCTTTTGGCAAATACCAATACATCTCCATTGAAGTCATTCTCATTTTCGTCCATAATCGAGTTGGGTGAAAATATAATTTTCCCACCCCCTTTTACATTTATGGTTGCTCCCTGACTGGCTTGAAAACGCCCATCTTCATGTTTTGTAGGAATCAATTGGATATAAGAATGAATGATTCCTGAAGTAGGATACACATAATCTGATCCTAAAAATCTATATCCGCTTTCTTTTTCGGCTTTGATATAGGTGCCATGCGGATCTAATTTTACATTTTTGAATATAAATACGCCATATTCATCTGTCTGAGTGGTCTCTCCTGTAGGCAAAGTGATTTTTATCCCTTTTTCTGGATTATTTTCCTTTGAATTATCTCCTGCATTGTAAACGTATCCATAGATTGTACCTACTTTTTGAGTAAATACAGTTGGATTTGGACGTTCTCCTTCAATAATACTTGTATCATCAATATCCTTATGACAGGAAGCAAAGATAGAAATCAGTAAAAATAGAAATAGAAATTTTTGAGTTTTCATAATTGAAATTTTATGTTTTTTTTGAATTGCTATTCAATTTGTAATTAGCAAATTCAATATTTTTATTATTTTGAATCAATTTATTTTATACGTTTTTGCAAAGTGTATAATAGTTAGATAGACAAATTGATAAAAACGCTGCCGCATGATATTTTTATTTTATGTACATGACAATTTATAAAACACCTATATTATATGTTAATTTTTTAGAATATTTTTTGTTTTTTCAAAAATAATACATATACTTGTGATATCACAAACCCAAAGAGCACCTACATGTATGTAGATTCATTTCAATAGTTGGTGATTTTGACAACAAAACTTACGAGATAAAATGACTATTTGGGAGTTTTAGGAAACACTAGATTTATTTTAAAAACATAAACCAATTCAAATATTATGTACACTTCATCTGGTGAAACAATCAAACTAGAATCTGGTTTTTCGATAAAGCAAGGTGCAAAAGTAAAT
>CAZOHX010000105.1:0-7542 GCA_964579315.1 uncultured Saprospiraceae bacterium | reverse complement strand
TTGATTTTGGATACAATAATCTCTCTAATTTTAGCATAGCTTTTAAAAATAAATTTGGCATAAGTCCAACGGAGTCGTAATAATTACTCCACGACCAATTTATACAATTCCATACCATTAACAGTTTCTAGTTGTAAAATAAATATTCCCGATTGTAGATTACTGACATCAATCTGAGTTGCACCGTTTAATGATGGTATAGATTTTACTTCAATTCCCATTGTTGAAAATATTTTCAAACTGAATATTTTCCCCTTACTATCAATGGTAAACTGACGTTTTACGGGATTTGGATAAATTCCAATTTGGTCTAGATTCGGGATATTTATGCCATTAGTCATGTCAGTAAATTCATAAGCCCCAATATCTAGTGTACCAGACAAAACACGGTTTGAAAAATCTTGATGTCGGATATATTGATGGATAATATTATAGCTGGGAAGTAGAATCGATGGAAGAGCATCACCATGATCAACTAATTCCGAATTTTGTGTAGGAGAATAATTTTGATTCATAAAATCTTCAAATAAAGGGTCTGTTCCAGATATATTATTGCCCAAATCATTGACACTTCCAGAAGGATTGCAATGGCAATCTTGCCAATCTGATTTCAACCAATTATTGTTCAAATTCGCTATTCCTGTGCCATCGATAATAGCAAAACGATTCCCATTGGCTACGGTATAAATTACATTGTTGAAAATGTGAGCCGTTTCATCCATAGATGATAATCGAACCAATGTAGTATTTCCAGTACGGTAAGAAATGACGGTATTATTGTAAAAATATAAATCTCCTTTTCTGTAAATACTATTAATGCCACTATCTCCACCATAGTGCACGATTTGGGAATTTCCATCTCCATTGGGTTCAATCAAAATATTGCCATAGACATGTGTGGTATGATAGCTATCGTCACCAGAATGATCTCCATCTACCAAATCCAATTGTCTATTTCCACCTTCAATCCAATTGTATCTCACAACCAATCCCGCAGATCTGTCTTTCAAGTTATTTCCATCTGCACCCGCTCTCAACGGTCCAAATCTATTGTATTGATAAATAATATCTGTGGCTTCTGTATAAGTATTATGTTCATAAAATCGACCTACATTCCCGTTTCCATAAATATAGTTTTTTTCAATCAAAATATGTTGGGTAAGCCCATTGGATGAAGCTATGAAAAGCCCATTTCCACTATCATGTATGGTGCAATTCCGAATAATAATGTGTTGTCCTTTTTCAATTAGGATTGCAGATGCATTATTATCATAAGTTCCCATATTTCCGCTATCATCTGTAAATTGATAATTTTTGTGTCCTGATTTGATATCTAGATTTTCTAAGGTAATGTAACTAGGTGTACCGTCAGCAGGAATGCTAGAACCCCCAATTTTGATTACACTCCGAGTTTCGTTCCAGTAATCAAGATTTTGTGGCGTGGTTGCTCCATCACCATCAATAATTGGTTGTTGATCATTCGGTCCATTTACACCAATGATTTCTATTCTTTGATTGGCAGTTCCTTGAGCATTGATTACCCATTTTTCTTTATAGGGACTACTTTTCCAATGGATAAATATTTTGTCACCTGCTTGAAGATTGTCCCAAGGCACTGCTGCTATGGTTGTTAAAGATTGATTAGGACCTACATGATACTCTGTAGCTTGAATTGTTATTGTATTGACAATAAATAGGCATGTCAGTAGGATAGTTTTCATAATTTAAAGATTGATTTTGAGAACGTAACGTAATATAGCTAAAAATAAAGAAAAGATAGTATTGTAAATGATTAAAAGTTTATTTTGAGCTTTTTTCATAACTAAATAGTGTTTTAATTTAGAAAAAAATAAGAGAATAATTTTAATATGAATTTTTAAAACAAAATTTCATGTTTTTATTTAAATTTGTCATCTTTTTAATTTATAGTCAATGAAGAAATATATCGCCGAATTAATAGGAACCTTCGCCTTAGTATTTGTAGGTACGGGATCTATTATTGTAGAGCAACAGACAGGTAGTGTGAGTTTGGTTGGAATTGCGCTTGCCTTTGGATTAATCATTACGGCAATGATTTACACATTTGGAAGCATATCAGGTTGCCATATTAATCCTGCGGTTACAATTAGTTTAGTCATTGGAAAGAAAATTTCAATAAAAGATAGTCTTTATTACATTTTATTTCAGATTTTAGGAGCCATTCTAGCCTCCTTATCATTACATATCCTGTTTCCTGAAAATATACTTTTAGGAAGTACTAATCCATCAGGTTCGATAACGCAATCCTTTATCATGGAAGTTGTATTGACCTTTTTTATGATGTTGACCATATTAGGTACAAAAGAAAATGCAGGTTTAATCATTGGATTTGTAGTTATTGCCTTAATTTTTATAGGCGGTCCTATCTCTGGTGGCTCTTTCAATCCAGCGAGAAGTATTGGTCCAGCCTTGGTATCTGGAGAAATGGAAAATCTTTGGATGTATTTGATTGCTCCGACTATTGGGGCTGTGTTGGCGACATTTACTTGGAGGATATTTGAAACGGAAACGGTTTAGGGATACGTCCTTTCTGTTCTTGTATGGCGAAAAAAGGAAATGTTGCGAAATTAATCATACATTTGTACCTATTCATACTAAACGGATAATTATGGACACGAAAGACAAGGGTTTTAATACAAAGCTAATTCATAGCGGTACCTATCAAGATGAATTTAGAAGTGCGGTGACACCTATTTATCAGACATCAACTTTTGGATTTGATTCGGCACAGCATGGTGCTGATTTGTTTGCCAAAAAAGGAAAAGGATATATCTATACCCGTCTCGGTAATCCAACGATTGATGTATTGGAAAAAAAGTTAGCGGATTTAGAGCATGGTGCAGGCTCGGTAGTTTTTGCATCTGGGATGGCAGCCGTTTCGACTGTTTTTGCCGCTTTTTTGAAGCAAGGAGATCACATGATTTCGGGTCGTGCTTTGTATGGACCTAGTCGGATGGTGATGGAGACTTTATTTGCGGGTTTTGGAGTTGAATCCGATTTTATAGATGCGACCAAAGTAGAGCATTTTGCACAAGCGATACGCCCTAATACCAAGTTGATTTATTTGGAAACTCCATCAAATCCTACGATGGAACTAACTGATATTGAAGTAGTTAGTCGATTAGCACATCAACGTGGAATTTTGGTTTGTGTGGATAATACTTTTTCAAGTCCGCATTTGCAAAACCCGATTGATTTAGGGGTGGATTTAGTGTTACATTCGATGACGAAATTCATTAATGGTCATGCAGATATAGTTGCGGGTGCTGTAATTACCAAGACTACTGAGTTGCGAGCACAAGTGCATAAAACCATGACTTTCTTGGGCGGGAATATGGATCCACATCAAGCATATATGGTGATTCGTGGGGTGAAAACATTGGCGGTCAGAATGGAAAGAGCTCAAAAAAATGCTCAGAAAATAGCAGAATATTTGGAAGTGCATCCCAAGGTTGCTTGGGTGTTGTATCCAGGATTAAAGTCTTTTCCGCAGTATGAACTTGCACAAAAACAAATGAAAGGTTCGGGAGCGATGATTAGTTTTGGTCTGAAAGGTGGTTACCAAGCAGGTGTCCACATGATGAATCACGTAAAGATGGCACTTTTGGCCGTTTCATTAGGTGGTATTGAAACCTTGATTCAGCATCCAGCGTCTATGACGCATGCATCTATCCCAAAAGCAGAACGGGAAGAAGCAGGAATCACGGACGAAATGGTTCGCTTTTCAGTAGGTATTGAAGATGTGGAAGACATTATTTCGGATTTGGAACAGGCTATGATATAGGCTGATATTAGATAAGTTAGATATTTTTAAAAAAATAGGTGTCCACCAACTTAAATGCAGATCAATATGTTTTTTGGCTTTCGCTAGAAAATGTTGAAGTCAAAACGTTAAAATACCGTTAATTTCTATATAAAAAGATACTATAATATATTTGGAATCGTTTTTGCACTGAATTACCTAAGGAACGATGACAAAATAAATATACATTCTTCGCTGTTTCTTTTGGTCTCATTTTTAACTTTAACTCAGTCATAGTATCAACAATACTTCTTCCTTAAAGCAAAAACTGAAACCGAAATAATTTACCGAAGAAAACACATTTATTTAATCATCGCTCCTAATCCATACATAAATTTAGAGCTTATGAAAATTGCACTTCGATTCATCACCCTATTATCCATGATTTTATTGTTTACAATTAGTTGTAAAAAGGATAAAACAACCAATCCTGTAAATGAAAAGCCAAAGAAACTAACGATAAAAATTCAGAATGAGTTTGTTTCTTTACCATCAAAAGTTTCCGTATTTTTTCGAGTGGAAGATGAAAATGGGAATCCCGTAGCATCTTTAGGAGAAGATGATTTTACTATTTTAGAAAAAGGTAGAAATGACGATAAGGCAAAATTGATTTCTGCAGATGAAGCGGATCGTACTATCTCGGATAATACAGAAGTATTTAAATATGATGTCATTTTACTGCTAGACTTAAGTGGTTCAGTGATTAAAAATAATTTACCACAATTAAAAGTTGCTGCAAAGAAATTTGTATCAAGTGTGATTCCAACCAATGGAAATTCTTCTACTAGATTAGGTGTTTTTTGGTTTGATGGGATGGACGTATTACATTCTTTGGTGGATTTCAGTAGTGATAGATTGGCGATTGAAACGGCAATTGACGGTATTAATGGTGCAATAAGCAATGATTATTCAACGGATTTGTTTGGTGCGGTCATCAAGGCATCAGAATTGGCAGCAGGTAAAATTGAAGAGCATCGGATTTTAGGATTTCAATCAGCAGCTTCGATCATCGTTTTTACAGATGGAACGGATCAAGCGGCTCGTCATTCTAAAGATGACGCTTACGCTGCAATCAAACAAAATGGTAATGATGTCAATTATTACACAATTGGTCTTGGTAATGAGATTGATGCCAATGTGTTGAAGAAAATAGGTACTAAAAGTTCTGTCTTTGCAGATAATTCTGCTGATTTGGAAACGAAATTTGAAGAAATTGCAAAACTCATTTATAGTGAGGGCAATAGTTTTTATCTCTTTGAATATTGTACTCCTAAGAGAGATGGGAGTGGTGTCAATGAATTGGTCATAAAAGTGAAAGATAAAGAGGGAAGAACAGGCGTTGAGAAAACGAAATTTGATGCAACGGGCTTTAAGGCAGGTTGTTCTTTGAATTAGGAATTTGGAAGAAAATTTAACAAATAAAAAAAGGGTGATGTCATTTGAATGATATCACCCTTTTATCAATATCCCTTCAAAATTACCAAATTTGAGTCATTTTACGAGTATAAACTCCATGTTCAAAAATGATTTTCAAGAAAAATACAGTCGAGCCATCGTTTTGTAATTGTAATTTATATTTCTCATTTTTAATCAATTCAGAAATATCTGCTTCTATTTTTTGTCCAGTAATAGACCACAATTCAAATTGAATAGCATTTTCCTTCGGCATTTTTAAATCAACATAAAATAATCCATCCGTAGGATTGGGATATATCTCAACATGATAATCCGAGTTTACAGCATTGGTAGCTACAATACCTGTAATTTCATATTCAAAAACATAAATACATTTGTTTTTATCTGTGATGGTTACAGTATAAATACCTTTTTCTAAATTTAAAATACTATCCTGTTGCTCACCATTGCTCCATTCAAATTTGAAAGGTGGCGTTCCTCCTTGCGGATAGAGTTTGATACTTCCCATTGTGTTTTCACTAATATTTTCAATGACTTCATTCGCAATAAATTCATCGGGTGTAAAAATAGAAATGGCATGTTGTCTTGCACAGCCTTTGGAGTCTGTGACTGTAAATTTGTAATCACCCGCAGCGAGATTAGTCACTTCAATTCCTGTAGAATCATTGCTCCAAATATAGGTATAAGGAGCAGTTCCCCCCTTCGTTTCTAGTATTTTAGCACTTCCATTGGTATCTCCAAAACAATCAACATTTGATGTTAATACAAAATTTTCGATAGGTTCTGCCTCTGTGAGCGTATAGGACTGGATATTTTGTCCTCCCGTACCATCCGTAACCGTTACAGTATATGTTCCAACTCCAAGACTTGAAATTGTTTGTGTCGTATCTCCATTGCTCCAAAGATAGGTGATTGGAGAAATTCCTTGATTGACAACCACCGATATTTCTCCATCGTTTTCTCCAAAACAAGTGATGGGTGTTCCTTCCAAACTGATCAATACTTCTCCAGGTTCTGTAATTTCATAGGTTGAAATATGTTCACATCCATTGGCATCTGTAATGGTTACGGAATAGGCACCTTTATCTAAATTTGTAATTTCAGGCGTAGTCATATCATTGGACCAAAGATAGGTATAGGGTTCGACTCCACCCGTAGTGGATACAGAAATGGTTCCATCCGCTTTTCCAAAAGATGAAATATTCGAAACGGTTGGAGCAATTTCGATAGGATTGGGTGCTGTGATAGATACAGGAAGTGTGATTTTACAATCGTTGGCATCCATGATTTTTACCTCATAAGTTCCAGGTGATTTATCTGTAATCGTAGCGGTGTTGGCACCATATTTCCATTCGTAAGTATAGGGTGGTGTTCCTCCCGTAGCATCAATAGAAACAGAGCCATTGTCATCTCCTGCACAAAGAATATCTTCTACATTTGCCGAAGCATCTAAAATAGGAGGTTGTTCAATTTGAGTAGTAGTGATAAATGAACAACCATCAGCATCTGTTACCGTTACCGAATAATTTTGGGCACTTAAATCTTGTATTTCAGCCACATTTTGATCATTATCCCAATGAAATGTAAATGGGGCGGTACCCTCATCCATGATGATAGATGCCATTCCTGTATTGGATTCAAAACAGGTGAGATCTTGTTTTTCAATATGTCCATTTATATTACAATCTATTCCTGAAACGATCACTGTTTCTATGGTTGAACATCCATTTTGATCAATAATAGTTACGGAGTAGGTGCCAGGAGTCAAATTATCTATTTTGGGAGTTGTCGCTTCGTTGTTCCACATATATTGATAAGGAGATGTACCACCAGTGACTGTAACTTCGGCAGAGCCATCCGCTTTTCCAATGGCAGATTCCCCTATGGATGTTATGGATGTGTTTAAAATATCGGGCTCAGATATTTCAACAGGCAACGAGATGGAACAGCCAACGGCATCTGTAATTATTACGCTGTATGTACCAGCAACTACATTACTTAAATCAGGATTGGTACTACCATTAGACCATTCATATTGAAACGGTGCAGTTCCATTGGTGACATCTACAAAAGCCATACCCGTATCATCCCCATTGCAAAGTGGATGAGTAATATTTTTAAGAGATGCTTCGATATTTGGACTTTCCGAAACGGTAATTTCTTGACTTGCTGTACATCCATTTTCAGCATTGGTTACCAATAGAGTGTATGTTCCAGGTGCATCAATCATTGGATTAGATTGATCTAATTCAGAGACAAAATGACCATTATTCGTATTCCATTGG
>CAZOHX010000104.1:0-7589 GCA_964579315.1 uncultured Saprospiraceae bacterium | reverse complement strand
TAGCTAATGACGGGTGAATCCTTTGGATTTCATTTACACTATACATTTACAAATGTTACAAATCAATCCATTCAATATTAAATTTTCTACTCATCAAACTTCATAAGCCTTATTGATCAATCCATTCATCATTCTTGGTTCAAACCAAGTTGATTTGGGTGGCATTATAGCATTATGCGTTGCCACATGAATAAAATCTTTCATAGCAACTGGATATAATATAAACGCCATTCTAAGATCATTTTTTGCAGTTACTTTCTGTAGTCCTGACAATCCCTTTGGACCTTCCACATACTTGAGTCTTTCATCCGTTCTTATATCTACAATATTGATGATATCTCTCAAGACTTTTTCATCTAAAAGTGTCGCATCAAGAACAACTGGTTCATTTTTGTATTCATTTAAAACTTCCTTTTTCCAAGTAAGTTTAAACCATTCATTATTGACAAATAAAATAATTTCATGTTTCTTACTAGGTTTTGCGGATTCATCCAAGACTTCTATTTGAAACACATTGGAAAGGTAAGCCATTAATTTGGTCAATGAAATATGAGCTAAGCCCTCTACTACACGATTAAAATCATGAATTTCCAATTGCTCCATTGAAAAGAAAGAGCAAAAAAGTTTTTTATAACCATTGTAAGGATGATTATCTTTATTTTGATTGTACATTCTTGCAATCGTAGCACAACGGTGGTGACCATCTGCGATATAAGCAGTTTTTATTTTTTGTTTAAATAATTCCTGAAAAGCACCTATTTTTTGACCATTGGCTACCATCCAAAAATGATGGCTCAATTTTTTTTCTTCAAATACAATACTATAATCAGGATTTCTGTCTGAAACTTCTTCTTTTATCAATTGGTCAATTTTAGAAACACCTTTATAGGTTAATAAAACAGGCTTAACCAATGATTTTCGAGCTAAAAGTAATTGAATCTGGCTTTGTTCTTTGGCTGCAAGCGTATTTTCATGTTTTTTAATACTTCCATTGATATAATCCTGTATATCCGCACATGCCAAGATTCCTGTATGTACAATTTTATCACGTTTTATCTGATAAATATAAATAGCTTCTTGAGCATCTTTTGCAAAAAAGCCATTCTTAAAATATTCGGGATAATCATACTTTACCGTTCCAAAGAAAGTCTCTGGAGAAGAAATAAATTCTAATTTAGGTCTTATTGCTCGAAAAGGTTTAATTTCCATTTAAACTATTAGTGTTTGTGCAAAAATAGTTTTTATTTAAATAGAAATATAAAATTATGAATTAGAATTTTTACAAATTGTAGTATCAATCGGTATTTCTCTTTTGTCTTTTAAAATAAATCTATTTTTTTAAAAAAAAGATGGCATCATATTATTTTTTGACTTATCTTTGCGGTCGATCTTAAAATGGTCGTGTGGCCGAGCGGCTAGGCAGTGGTCTGCAAAACCATCTACGGCGGTTCAAATCCGTCCACGACCTCATAGATAAATCGCAACTTATTGGTGACAATTTGTTGCGATTTTTATTTTTAACAACCTCATTCATTAAAAAAAAGTCACAATTCAAATTTGAATTATGACTTTTTCTCTCTATTATTTTCTTGGCGTCGGTGGCGTCGGTGGTGCTGGTGGAGTTGGTGGAACTGGCGGTTTCGCAGACTCTGTGCTTAATTTGAATTTAATTGGCACATTAAACTGTACACGAACAGCTTTACCATCTTCTCTTCCAGGGATCCACTTGGGCATACTTCCAACAATTCGCAAAGCTTCTTCTCCACATCCCCCTTCAATGTTTCTTACTATTTTTGCTTTAGAAATACTCCCATCTTTTTCTACAATAAATTGAATTACAGTCATACCTTGAATCCCTTTAACTCTAGCTTCTTGAGGATATTTAATATGTGAATAAATAAAGTTCAACATTTTTTTATCCGAACATTTCTTTAAATCTTCTTTATCTTCTTCGGATTCACATCCTGGAAAACGTGGCATTTGATCTACTACTTTATAAATAGGATCTTCTGTATCAATAGCAATTTTAGTACTATTTGTATGGTTAGGTTCATTAATTACGAACGAGTCGTAACTTTCTGCAATTACACTATCCAAATTAAATATAAAAAGGAAAGCGGCGAATAATGGTATTGCCAATACATACTTAAGAATGGCATTTTTGGATGATTTAGATTTTGTCATCATGTCAATTCGAGTTTTTAATTGTGAAAAAATAAAATGATTTGCAATTTTATATTGCTTATTCAAATAAACTTGATTCACTAATATCTGGCCATAAGTAAATTTGTCGACATTCTTTAATACCATGGCATCGACCTGAAATTCGTGAACTAATTTTAATTGTTTTTGAAAATAATAAATAAAGGGAGAGTACCAAAAGACGCTTTTTATTAATTCAAAAGCCAATATGTCCCAAGTATGTCCCATTAATATATGTTGCTGTTCATGTTTTATAATGATTTCTCTTTCTTTTTCAGAATATATGAATCTATTGCTAATAAACACTTGATTCAAAAAAGAGAAAGGTTGATGTATTTGAGAAGAAACAATTACATTTTCTAAACGAGACTCTGCTGTTTTATGAAGTTTATAAATATCAATCAGTCCTACAGTGATTTTTATCAATTGAATTCCGAATCCAATCCAAAATATAAGGAGTATAAAATCTACAAAGTTAAAAGTAGGTGTAGAAATTTGGTTTGCAAAAACTTCAACTTCATCAGCGTTTAAAATTGTACCTGTAAAAATAGGGGATTCGCTTTCAAATAGAGATTGAATAAATGTTCCAAGAAAAGGAGTAACCAATCCTAAAAAAACACTTCCTATCAGAAAAATTCTATTTAAGTGAAAAAATGTCTCTCCTTTCAATAAAAGATTGTAAAAAAGTAAGGCAACCATCCAAACAAGATTGACTTGCATCGCATAAATAATAAATTCATTGGTATTATTAATCATCTTTGGAAGTTTTAAGTTTTTCTAAAAGTTCGTTCAACTCATCTACACTCATGTCATTTTCTTTGACCATAAAAGATACCAATTGATTCATAGATCCATCAAAATACCCAGACACCAATTTTTTCAGAGAAGATTTGCTGTAATCTTTTTTATCGACTATTGGAAAATAATCATGGGTTCGTCCATAAGTTTTATGATTTACAAATCCTTTTCTCTCTAAAATCCGCACAATTGATGATATAGAACTATGTGGCGGTTTGGGATCATCCATTGTGGCAATAATTTGAGAAACCGTGCAGTTTTTCAACTTCCAAATGATATGCATAATTTCTTCTTCCCCTTTCGTTAATTGTTTCATATCAGACTTTTTATTGTAAAAATACGCTTTATAACGTAAAGATACGTTATGTAATTAACAAATACAAATTAATCTTCATAAAACTTGAAAATGGAATCATTTTTTCGTAGATTAGAATCAAAAAAAAATGGAAAAACGATTTAAAACACTCAAAGATTTTTACCCCTACTATTTAACCGAGCATCAAGATTTCACATGTAGAACCTTACATTTTATTGGAACGGGGCTTGTCATAGCAGTTTTTGTTTCCATGGTTTTTACAAATAGTTGGTCCAATTGGTGGATACTTCCTTTGCTTGGGTATGGATTTGCATGGGTTGGGCATTTCTTCTTTGAAAAGAACAAACCAGCTACTTTTCAGTATCCATTATTTAGCTTAGCATCTGATTTTATTATGTTTTGGCACATTTTGACTTTCCAGATTTCTAAAAAAATCAAATCACTGTAAAAAAAAAGACTTACTCAGAAAAACCAAGTAAGTCATTTTTTTATCAGTGCAAATTATACAATTCAGATAATCTATATAATCTATCTTTTTGCTAATAATTTTGAAGCTTCTTTATTTCCAAATTTAGCGGCAATTGTCCAATCTTTCTTAAATCCAGTTTTTCCAGCACCCCGCCTTGCGATACCTCTATACAAAAAGTAATCTGAATCAGCTTTTTCTTGAGCTTCCTTATCACTTTTCCCCAATAAGCTTAATGCATCGGAAAATCGTTCGAGGTTTAATAATATTTTAGTGTAATTCAAGAGGGCTTCTTTTTTGAATTTAAAATTCGGATTGTCCTCCTGAAAATTTCTTGCAGTAAAAAACTTATACTCTTGAGCTGCTTTTTCAATTTCCCCCAATTCAGTATGTACAATTGCTTTCAATCTTCGAAATCCCCAATAAATAGGTTGCAAGGGAATTGATTTTTTCAAACCAAATTCCAGTTCAAGAAGTGCTTTCCCAAAATCTTTTTGACTCATGAAAATTTTTGCTCTTCCATAATGTGGTTCAGGAATATTGGGATTAAAAAGAATACTTTTTGAAAAATCATGTAAAGCATCCTTTTCATTTCCTAGTTTTAGATTGATAAAGCCCCTTCGTTCATATGCAAGACCATGCTTCTCATATTTAGCAATAGCTTTATTTAAAGAGTTGATGGCTAAATCTTCTTTACCCTTCTCTGTCACCAAATCTCTACCTTTTAAGAATGCTTGAACAGCAGTTTTCTCGTTGGTAGGTTCTATTAGTCTATGAATTTTAACTTTTCCTTCATCGACATACCACATCTGAATTTGCCCTGTAATTGCAAATTGAGAAAGATATTGAAAAATTTCAACACAAGCCTGCCATGATTTCTTATTGACTTGTGTGATAATTCTACCGATGGCTAGAATATTAGTTTCGCTGTCAAATGCTTCTTCATCAAAAGGTATATGAACCTTTTGATACATCTGTTCTTCACGATGCTTAAACATCTTGAATGCTTTTTCGAAAGTCTTTTGGCTACCAAAATCAAACTCTCCTTTAATTATTGTTTTGTACGTCGTTAACATCTCCAATTATTATATTGTGCTCCCAGTCATTTTTTAAATAGGGGAATTTAAATAAAAAAGATTATTTTAATTATTTGCGAAAACATTTCACAAACCGTGTTTCATAGACTACAATTAACGTTAACAAAACCCTGAATGTAACGGTTTGGTAATCTGTTAGTTAACTCATAGTCTCAAAAGTAATACTTAAATATGTTAGGGATTATCTCCAGAAAATAGGATATAGTAAACAAATTTACTTACTTTTTCTCAGAAATGCAAATTATATTTGATTTTATATTAGAAACCATAGGAACGGACAAAATATAAATTGGTTGCTTCTAGGTATAAACTATAATAAAATTTTGTTATATCAACATGATATATCGCCTTTCAGATTAGTTTTACAAATTTTTCACCCTACAGCTTCTAGTTCTTTTACCATGGTAGGTTCATTAGGTGAATTTATTTTTTGCATAAAATTATGGAGCGTTCGAATGCCTTCATCATCATTGACCTGATCATAAATCACATTTAATAAGGGTTGGTTTAATCCAACAGAATCGCCTAAGCGTTGTAAAACAGCAGGCGACTTTTGACCTTTTTGTAAATCATAAACAGTCCTTATTCCTACTGCCCGTACTTTATTGATATTTTGCCCCGCATAGCATAGCAATTTAGCTTGACCTATCCAGTCTAGTAATTGACGTGCATCATAAGGAGTTTCTATAAGCATTGTAGTTAAAGATGCAGTCGCTAAATTTTGTGCATTATCAATTCCTAATTCCTTAAATCTTTCTTTATGATTCAAACTAAATCCTTGGATATTATTTAAAGATAAGTGTTTAGTATTTAAATCTAATTCACTAGTCATCAAATATTTTTCAAATACACGCATCAAGTAACTGACCATTCTATCTGGAAACATACCTGTAATAAATGCAATTGCGGGTAAAGATCCTCGTACATTCATAAAAGAGCCACCTTCGCTACTACCAAGCATAAATGATAATGCTAGTGCTACTGCTGACGCCAACATAATTCGGATACCTGCGGAATAAAACACATTGGGTGCTAAGTCATAGGAGATGACCCTTCTTAATATATTTTGAGCAGACCAAATAAATCCGCCTACAAAAGCCCATGATAAAACACCTCGACTTTGATTTATCAAAGAAACATTGTCTAGTCCAAAATAGGGACCAGCAAGTAATAAACTATCGACATTTTTGAAATCATCTACAAATATGATATTATATACTGCTAATAAACAAATGGCCGTAGCAAATGCAACAGGTAGAATAAATTTACCTGGAGAATAAAAATCTCTCACCTTTTTATTGGTGTTGATTCCCATTTCTCGCATATTTTTTTTATACTTTTTTTCTTTTCTACCCATCATAAACCAAAAATAGGACATGGACATTAATGGCATAAAACCTGCCACTAGTATTACGATAGTAGCTTTACTCAAAAAGGAAAAATCAGACAGAATGGATGTAATCTCTAGCAACATAATTTTATTTGTTTTGTTTCTCAGAGTAAATATAGCAACAAATCGTTATATTTTATTATAAAAATAGATTTTTCCATTAAAATTTGGCATTTAAAGAACACAATTAAATTAAATATCTACCTAATCAATAATCAAAACGAGCATTCACAATGGTATTATAAATAGATCCAAATCGGTAATTAAACCCCGTATTAAACCAGTAATCAAAACCTGAAATTAGTTGTTTTTGTTGCAATAATAATTCTTCTTTTGTGGTGCCAGATGCTGCAATATTAATTTGATTGTGAATGATAGAATAGCCTCCATTAAAATTAAGAGAGAGTCCTTTAAATAATCTGATACGGGTGGATAAATAAAAATCAAACATATTTAATGAAAAATTATGCATGAAGTTTTCATAAATAACACTTCCCGATACATTCCCCCATTTTTGTTTTACAATTCCTCCAAGACCCAATGATTGTTGCCAGAGCAACTCTTTTTCCTTATTAAAACTTGTGGTTTCAATATATTTATTATATCTACTGCCAAATTTATAAAATAATACCAGTTGTTTTTTGGAAGATTCATTATATGGGAAAAAATTATACTCAATACCAGGTTCTAAGGAAGCATAAAAGTCATAATTTCCAAAAACAGAACTTCCTAAGTTAGAAAAAATACCCACAGACCAATTATCGTTAATGGAAATAACATCTTTAATCGATAAATATTTACGTCTTTTGTCTGAAATGATTTTTTCACCATTATAGGTAAAAATAGATGAATTGATTGATAAGCCAGCTTTTATCCTAAACTTATTCTTATCCGTGACTTGTTCTGCTGTGATATTACCATTTAGGTTTGTACTAGATTGAGATTCTTGTCCGTAAAACCAACCATATGCTCCGATGTTAAATGACCATTTTTTCCACGGATCAATCTCTGAATCTTTTTCATCAGTATCATTTTCTTTTATTTCTACACTTAATTGATCACCCATTCCTTTTTCAAGCCAAAATCTCATCAGCCCGAAGCGTAAATATTTTAAAATCATATTGCTAGATTGTAATTCGGTCATATCCCCATTGGTATCAAATTTAAGAACATCATGAAGTTTTTTATATTCTTTTTGACCTATAAATTCTATTTCGAAACTTCGACCTTTGTTCGCGGTATTTTGTGTAATGAAAAATATGTGAACATCAGCATCGGATTGATCCCTTACAAAAGAAACGTTTTCTAATTCTTGTTTTA
>CAZOHX010000103.1:0-7594 GCA_964579315.1 uncultured Saprospiraceae bacterium | reverse complement strand
AAGACGCAAAAAAACGACTATAATTTTTGAAAGAAAAGGCTTAATGCCAATGCCTGTGGACTTCGTTGTCACCACCAAAAAGGGTAAAAAAGAATATTTCACCATTCCACTACAACTGATGAGGAGTGAGAAAACATCGGAAAATGGTATTAAATATACCGTTTTAGAAGATTGGGCATGGACAAATCCAACTTATACAGCTGTGATTCCCATCAAATTTAAGAAAATTGAAAAGATAGAAATTGATCCAAGTCATCGCTTGACAGATCAAGATGATACAAATAATGTTTATACTAAATAATTTTATTTTAGTTGAGAAGATGGGTCATCCACAATGAAATTGTGGATTAGTTGAGTGCATTGCTGTTGAGTTCAAAAACTTCATTATTTGATTGTTGTTTGGTATTTTATTGAAAGCAAAGTAAATCCCTAAAATTAAAAGTTGTGAAGCAGTTGAATGCAATACATTCTCTGCTCCACTACTCCTACTTGTTTTGCATTAGCAATTCAAATCAATTTCTCAAAACTGATATTTAGCATACAAACTAACATTTCGACCACGTTCGTAAATACTTCCCTTATACCCCTTCAAATTTGTAAATGACCAATTTAAATGTTCATAATAATAGGTATCAAACACATTTAAAACAGCAAAACCCAAATTTAAATTTGAGATAGGCTCTATACCAAAATTAAAGTCTATGACATTGAAACCAGGCGTCTCCCCCTCGCCAAAATGATTAGAAAAACGATCTTGTTTTCGTACAAAACGACTATTCATCTCTGCCCACCAAATTGCTCTATTGTAACGCAATCCTACATTTAATTCCATAGGTGCGACTTGAGCTAAAGGCTCGTTCCAATCCAAATTATCCGCTTTCACAAAAGAGATTTCCGTATTCAAATTTAAATTTTTCATAATTTCATAAGTCATTCCTGTCTCAAAACCCACTTGAGTTACTGCATCTACATTTTGAAATCTTTTTGCGAATTTTGGATCTTTAAATGGTAAATATTTTCTTTTAATGGAAGTGTCTATTTCTGGAGTAATATAATCGGTGATATATGCAAAAAATAAATTACCACTCCACTTCAATTTATTACTATTCTTTGAAAAAGAAAGCTCAATCTGGTGATTTGCCTCAGGCTTCAAATTTGGATTACCCACCAATTCATAAGGATCTTTTCCAATTCCAAAATGATTGATATAACGCTCTTCTAGAGTAGCTGACCTAACGCCCCTACCTATCGCAAACTCCACAACCAAATCTGAATTCGGCAAAAAAGAAACGGTTGCAGTACCACTTACATTGATATCTGAATCCATTTTCTCTAAATCATACAACAGACTAAAATCCTTCGCAGGATCATTGATTTCTGCTTTGACATAATCCAATCGTACTCCTGTTAAAAATTTCCATTTTCCATTTAAGAAATACTTGTCTTCAACATAGAATCCCGATGTATTTAAGACAGAATTTTGCCATATTTTATCCACAAATGTCTTCGGACTAGGTAAATCTTCCTTTGTTTTCGGATTTTTCTTTAAAAATCTTGTTCTAGATCCATCTCGTCCCAAATATCTATATTCGAGCCCCAAACTCACCTTGTTCTTTAGAGAAGATGACAGATTTAACTCTATTTTTCCACCAAAAGTAGTTGCCGTAACAGGGGATTTTGCTTCTACAATCTTAAAATTAGGTCGCAAGGTATTAGACATAATATGATCGACGAAAGTTCCATAAGCTTTGGCTTCAAAAGATACAATCGCAGGAGTTGGATGCATTAATTTATAACTAACTGCACCAATAGTACTATTATCTTTTGGAGAATCCATAGGCAATCCAGCATGAGAAATATCTCTTCCAAATGACTGTCTAAATTGAAATTGGAGACGCTGATTATTTTTAAATTTAAAACCCATTTTTGCAGCATAATCATACGATTTAAAATGAGATGGCACAATCGTACCATTTCCATTGGTGTAATCACCAAAATCTTTGATACCTCCATTTATATAAAAATCAAATTTATCCGTAGAATTTCCCAAAACCAAACGCCCTGTTTTTCCAGCTCCATTGAAATCATAACCCATTTCCGCAGAGCCACTCAATCCCTTTTTGAAATTGGCAGGGGATTCTGTGATAATATTCACTATTCCTCCAAAAGAAGGTCCAAATTTGACACTAAATGGACCCGTTATCATTTCTACTTGCTTTACTTCCTCAGGAATTACATGAGTTGTGCCTGGATCCATACGATTGGGACAAGCATGTGTCAATTGAATATACCCATCATACAAAATATTAAGCTCTTCCTTTTTGAAAGCTCTAAAAACGGGTTCCATGGCATATCCACCCTTCTTTTGGACAGTAAATCCGTTGATATTTCTAAATAAATCACCCACATTCTTAGGTTGACTTACAGATTCCTTTTTATCATACTTACTAGTTACAAATGCACTTGGAACACTTGCTACCACCAATACTTCTTCTGTTGTAATGGGTGATGATTCGAGATAAATTTTCAAATTATTCAGATCATCCCTATGATAACTTGATGCATATTTTTTATAGCCAATGCTTTGAATTTCAAAATCATATATGGGGCTTTTGGGAATATCAAATTCAAAACCACCCATCTCATTTGTAAAACCATGTTGATTATTGATGGAAATCGTAGCAAAAGGGACACCTTTACCTTGCTCAGAATCCAAGACAGTTCCCTTTATGGTGATATTTTGTGAAAAAATTATCGAGGGTAAAAATATAAGTATAAAAATTAATTTGTTCATTTTAGTAATGTTTAAATCTACAAAGTTTAAACACTTATCACAAGCATTATCTTATGAAAAACTCTGTAGTATTAATGATGAGTTAGTGGGGATAATGAACCTACATATCCCATCAAAAAATATTAATTAAAAATTTTGTTACGTTGAAAGAGTAAGCAATTTATACATAATTGCATAAATTCGACAAATTACTCCCTACAAAATAAGATTGCTCTTAGATTTTAAAAAATCAAATAAACATTAACAAGGTGGGTGTAAAAACAAATCCAAATAAGGCGATTGGTACTCAAAAATATAGGTAGGAAATTTCAATAATTTCCCAGATTCCGCTAAGCTAAAAATTTCATAACGAACAACAGGCATGATATATTCCACCTGCTGTATAAACCGCCTTTGATTTGGAACAGATGCATCATTTGTATTAGATTTTGACAATGATTTGATAGCACAACTACCATGACACATGATTTCTGGAAAATCAAGATTCACACAGTAGGCATCTTCAAAAGAACTATTATCCAATATATACCACGTAGCCATATATGACTTTAGCCCCATTTGTAAACTTATCATGCACACAAATGTCACTGCAAAAATGGAAGTGATATGATTTTTAAATTGCATATAGCAAAGTTAAAGAAATGTATTTGACAAAAATATAAAATTCATCATTTATTTAATCTTCAATAACTGACTTTTGTCATTATTTTCACTTTTTCTTTTTATTTTTCACATAAATTAGCTTAAATCTGCCTTTGTAACTATCACGAGTTTCAACTTCAAAATTTTTGATAGATTTAATTAAAGGTGTTAATTTCTGAAAGCCATAATTTCTTGCATCAAAATTGGGTTGTTTTTTTTGTAATAAATTACCGACATCCCCCAAGAAGGCCCAACCATCTTCATCTGCTTGATCCTCAATAGTAGTTGCTATCAACTTTACTACTTTAGGAGTTATTTTAGCAAAAGTTGTTTTCTTTTTCTTTGTAGTTCTTCCTTTTATTGTAGTTGTTTCTTCGACTTCATCTTCTTGATTATTCTTCAAAATCTCAAGATAGATAAATTTATCACAGGCTACGATGAATGGCTCTGGAGTTTTCTTTTCACCTATTCCATACACTTTCATGCCCGCTTCTCTCAATCTCGTAGCCAATCTTGTAAAATCACTATCACTTGAGACGATACAAAATCCATTGACCTTTCCAGAATATAAAATATCCATGGCATCAATAATCATTGCGGAATCTGTAGCATTTTTACCTGTTGTATAACCGTATTGTTGAATAGGCGTAATGGCATTTACGAGTAATATATTTTTCCATTTGGTAAGTCTTGGCTTCGTAAAATCGCCATATATTCTTTTAATGGTTGGGTTACCATATTTTGCGATTTCTTCCATCATTTCTTTAACGTAAGCTGATGGGATATTATCGGCGTCTATTAAAACCGCCAATTTTAGTTCTGTCATTGTTTTCGTTTACTTTAATAACGAGAATAAACGAGAAAAGTTTTATTTTAAACAATAACGTAATATACCCTATGTTTTTAAATACACAGATAAAAACATATATCCAACTATTTAGAAGTTTAGTACAAATCAATATCAAAAAAAACCACCACATTTTCACATGGCAGTTTTTACACTTGAAACATTCTTAAAAAATAATTTTCTAAAAAAAACCATCATATCAAATATGATGGCTTTTTAGTTTATTTCGGGCATCCCCAAATTGCCCCTCCATAAAATTGTTGTCATAGTATGTGGATCTTCTCCACTTGTTTGTTTTAGGTTCTATCCCTAAATTTGTTTTTTTTTTGTAAGATTCAATCCGAGCCTTTTTAAAAGCCTTTTTCGTAATTGATAATACAAATATACAAGAGAATATAGGGCGATGATATACCGAAGAGTTGGTAATTATTGAATGATGATTTTTCTTCATCAATAGTGTGTTAGTAATTAAGAATCAATACTTTAAATTGATTTAGATAGGTTGTTTATTATAATATTATCAATCAAAATTTGATAAAAAAAAACAAAAAAAATGACCACCCCATTACGAGATAGTCATTTTAGAAGTGGAGCTGCAGGGAATTGAACCCTGGTCCAGACAAAGCACTAATAAGCCTTCTACATGTTTAGTTTTTTATTAAATTTTCGAGTTTCAGAAAGGTCAAAAAACACACCTATACCAAAACCTTAACTTCTAAATTTCGCAAACTGATCGAAGTCGGTCAGCCCACTATCCCGAAATTGATTGTGTGCGGTACGCTATATATCGGAAGTCAAACGCACGGCACAAAGGCTTGTAATTCCTAGAATTACGCTGCCATGGCTACATTGTAGTTGCCATATAAAAAAAGTTGTTGAAACCCATTTTTTAACGGAGTGATGTTTCCTGCTCCGACATGCTTACTTACCAGACATCTTTCCTGTCGATTCCGGTCAGCCCCTTTTTATTAGTCTTGTTCTAAAAAGAACTCTTTAATTTCTGTTGCATCTTCCAATTTCATACGACCACCTAAAATTAATCGAAATTCTCGTCTTCTGAGTGCACTTTCATATAATTTTTGCTCCTCCTTGGACAAAGGTAATACTTTTGGAATTCTTTTTGGCTTTTTCGTCTTATCATCTATCGCAACGAATGTAAAATACGCATCATTGCACCTTTGATTTTGTTTTCCTTTTATATCTGCGGCAAAAACTTCCACATAAATTTCAACAGAAGTTGAAAATGCCCTTGTCACTTTTGCAATCAAAGTAACTACACTTCCTACAGGAATTGGATTCACAAAAGATACGTGATCTACGGATACTGTAACCACATGAGCCTCACAATGTTTTCCTGCACATATACCACCCGCTATATCCATCCATCTCATTAAATTGCCACCCATCAAATTATCAAGGGGATTGGTATCATTTGGCATCACAATTTCTGACATTGTAGTCTTACTTTCTTCTATTCTTTTCTCTTCCAAACTATTTTGTATTTATGATTATTTTTGATTTTGAATTAATTCTGGAATCACTACCTTTAAATCTAATCCACCAAATGTTCCTGAACTCATCATCAATAGAACTGAATTTGACCACTTTTGGTTCTCTAAAAAGTCAATTAATGATTTATTATCTGTTACAATCTTGATATTTTTTGTTTTAAAAGCATTTTTCACATCATCTTTTGAAATTTCAGGCAATCGCTTCATTTTCAAACTATGCTCATTGTAATATACCAAAGATTGATCCGCTTTGTCCATAACACCATTATATTCCGATAGAAATTTTTTATTCAAACTACTGAAAGTATGTAATTCCAAACAAGCTATCAATTCTTTATCTGGATAACGCTCTTTCACTGCCGAAATAGTAGCTTTTGCTTTGGATGGAGCATGTGCAAAATCTAAAAATGCCAAATTAGTATCGCTGTTATATAAGGTCTCCAATCTCTTAGCGGCACCTTTAAAAGATGGAATTGCTTCAAAAAATTGTTCACTAGAGATTCCTAATTCATGACAAATATAAAAGGCAGCTTTCATATTTTGCAAATTATGATTGCCAAATACACTCAATGGAACTATAAAATCTTGGTACTTTAAAAAATACTTTCCATCTGTAATTTCATAATCAAAACTATCATAGGATTTTACCGAAGCGGACGTAGATAATACCACTTTTTGCAAATTTTCATCCTTTGTATAATAAAATATCTTCCCATTTTGATCCATCGTTTTGACAAATAATTCAAATTGCTCAACATAATTTTCAAACGTTGGAAAAACATTGATGTGATCCCACGCAATCCCCGTTATAATTGCCAAATGGGGTTTATAGTGTAAAAATTTTGGACGGCGATCAATAGGTGACGATAAATACTCATCCCCTTCAATAATCATCAATGGTGCATCTGATAACTGAACCATATTCTCAAAATCACTAAGTTGTGCACCCACTAAGTAGTCATAATCAACGTTGTGAAATCTCAAAACATGCATAATCATGGAAGTAGTAGTCGTTTTCCCATGACTTCCCGCAATTACAACCCGTTTTTTATCTTTGGAATGATTATAAATAAATTCAGGATAAGAGTAAATGGATATCCCCAATGCTTTCGCTCTAGCCAATTCAGGGTTGTCAGGACGTGCATGCATGCCCAGAATAATAAAATCCAACTCCTTTGTAATTCTATCAGGATTCCAGCCCATTTCATGAGGTAAAAGTCCATGATTTTCCAATCTACTTCGAGAGGGTTCATAGATTTCGTCATCAGATCCTGATACAGAATGACCTGCTAATTTTAGTGCTATTGCAATGTTGTGCATAGCACTTCCGCCAATTGATATTAAATGTATTCGCATTTTAAGAAAAATATGTTTATTTTTGTGGCAAATATGGTGAATTGTAAGGACAAGCGTATAAAACTTTTATTATATTTTAAAAAAAATATATAAAATGCAATATCCTAAATACCTTTACCGTTTGAGATATGATTTTCAAAATTAACTAATTAATAAACATATTCAAAATGAACTTCAATTTAAAAAAAATCGTCCCATTTATCGCATTAGCAGTAATTATTCTTGTGGTAAGTTCTTGTAATAGAGGTGTAGGATGCCCTAGTGACTTCTCTTTATTATCTTCTTTTCTTAATTAATATCCTACATGATTGAATGGAAAACCATCTCTTCGATTGATGATATCGAAGTGATAAAAGAAAAATCTCATACTACACCTTGTATTATTTTCAAACATAGTACAAGGTGCAGTATTAGTTCTATTGCCAAGCATCGGCTAGATTCATC
>CAZOHX010000102.1:0-7626 GCA_964579315.1 uncultured Saprospiraceae bacterium | reverse complement strand
AGATTCAAAAACAACATCAGCAGGAATACATATTTTGGATTTATCCATTGTAAACTCAGGCTCTACTTTAAAGACCTTTAGCACATGATAACTAGTATCTAAACATCCATTAATATCTCGAACTTCCAATGCTAGTGTATCAATACCCGTTACTCCAAATTGAAATTCTTTTTTATCATTATCGGTCGTAATGGGGCGACTATTTTTCTTAAAATACCATGTATATCCCCTATGACATCTTGTATCCACATCATTTGACATGGCACCATTCAATTCATAAGTATTGCCATAACAAACTTTATTATCCAAGGAAATAATTGATTCTAAATTTCTCACACATACTAAGGTAGTATCAAAACTTGGGTCACAACCTGTAGAACCTTCTGCTTTAAGTATTACGGTATAATCACCGACTGCATCATAGTGATGAACTACATTGGCAACCATACTAGAGTCTCCATCTCCGAAATACCAAACCACATTATCTGCTTGCTGACTAGAATCACGAAAAGCCACATCATTGGGATGATCACAATCAATCAAATAATCAATTTGAGCCAAAGGACCATTTACTGTAATCATGTCAGCTACCTTTTGAGTGGTAAAACATCCGTTATATTCTGCCCACATAGTTACATCAAACGTACCTGTCTCCGACTGAAATACCCAATCCATTGTAGAATCAGGATAGCAATGACTAGAACGAAGATTATCTGTTTCAAAATGCCACTCCGTCGGGTCAGGATCCATCGAATTGCCTTCAAAATGAACTACATCACCAATACAAACGGTAGTAGGATCTGCTGTAAAAGACACATTTTGCATATCGCCAACATTGACTGTCATATGAAACGATGTATCCCGACAACCTTTTTGATTCTCTACTTGCAACCAGATATCATAAGTACCTGGGTCTGTATAAGTATGCTTTAAGGTATCCGAACTAGTCAATGTTCTCATTTGTCCATCTCCTAAATCATATTCCCAAGATATCAAATCAGAACTAGATTTTGAAAGGTCGGAGATAGTGACTTCCAAAGGAGCACACCCTTTTGCCGTATCAAGCTCAAAATGAGCATAAGGTCTAAAAATGGTATCCACAGCGGTAAATACTGCCAAGCATCCTGCCTTTGAGACTAAGGTCAATTCTGTCTTATATACATGCAAACCATGCTCTATATATTCCATAGAATTATCTCTTTCATCATAAGTCACTGTTGGATTTTTATCAGTAGATTGTGACATATCACCAAAAATCCATCCATAACTTTTGGCATCCTGATTGGTAGGAGTAAAAGATATTTCAGTAAGAAGGTCACAACCAAATGTAGGACTTCTAGCAAACGATGCATCAGGGTCATCCACAAAGATGTTAATTGTAGTATCAGCACTACACATTCCATTCGGTGAAGTTATCGTCAATTTAACTGGCACAATTCCACCTTTACTAAAAGTGACGATAGGATTTTTTTCCATAGAAGTAGTGGGCACAGCATCGGCACCAAAGTCCCATGATAAATCACCAAGTCCTAAGGATTTATTCACAAATTGAACTTCCGAATTAATACAAACAGAATCTTTTACAGCAAAATTTGGTTTAGGAGGTCCTGAAATCACAAGTTTTGATGCTGTGGCACTACATCCATTTGGGCTGGTAGCGGTTAGTTTTACATTATATCCACCTTCATTGTAAGTTTGATCATCAGGATTAATGGATGTATATTTCTTTCCATTGTCCATATCCCATTCATAAGTATTTGCATTCAAATTTGGTGTCTTATTAAAGAATTTCACATCAAGTGGAGTTTGACAAGTGATCGTTGAAACAGGATCTGTAGTAAATAGTGGAGTTGGACTTTTTTCTATAGAAATATAGTCCTTATAAATTTGGGTAGCATCACAATTGGCGAGATTGGTTTTTACATTCAGTCCAATATCATAAACACCTGCCGTAGAATAAGTATGTTTAACAGGACTCCCATCCTTTGTTTTACCATCACCAAAATCCCAAGAAGAAGTATGCGAAGCAACTTCACTAGGATACACGGTAGAATCAATAAACATAACCTCATCCCCTACACATGCCTTCAAAGGATCCGCTTTGATGGTGAGATCAAAATTTTCAATGACAGTTATTTTAATAGTACCAATCAAGGGACCATTTTTAGTTTCTCTAAATTCTACATCGAAAACACCTGTATTTGTAAAAGTAACCTGGGGTTTTTCCAAGGTAGAAATGACTCCATTGATCTTAAAATCCCAATAATAGGAAGAAGATCCCGATGGTGCAGTAAAATTTACAGTTAACGGTTTACATCCCGTTTGCACATCAGAAGTTTGTCCAAACAAAACTGTTCCAATAAAACTAAAAAAAACAATAAGGGTAAGTATGTGGTTATTCATTTTTCGTTGTTTAAAATTATAAACGGTATTTTATATCATTTAAAATGTATTCAATTTGTCAAAAGTAAGAAAAAAAAGTAATATATTTTTTAATATCTAAAGTTTTACCTATTTTGCGACAAAACTTAATTAAATTTGTATTAAATTAACATAGTTTAGACCATTTTGAATATTTTCAATTTTTTCAAAATATTTTAATCGTTAATCTAATACATATCGATAATTTACATAGATTTGCGGTAAAGAGTTACCAAATTTAACAAAAAGACATGAAAAAATATATATTTCAGATTTTACTTTTACTTGTTATTCAAGTCAGTTTTGGACAAGCATTACTTACCAAGCAATCTCCCTTACCCTGTTTAAATAAACATTTTTCAATTGTGGCACATATTGTAGCGATGGATAATATGGGAACAACAGGAGTACAAATTGCAACTATTGAAAATGCAATTTCGACTTTAAATAAAAATTTTGAACCAATTTGTGTTTCTTTTGATATTTGTAAAGTTGATACAATTGACAATTATCTTTACGACAATTTATCGATACAAGATTGGAAAGAGATGCAAGTACAATTCAATGAAGACCGTCGGATTAATATGTATTTTGTTACTGATGCTACAGTAAAACAAGATTTTTGTGGATTTGCAACTCAAGGAGGAATAAACACTTATAATGAGGGAGGAATTGTCATAGGAAAAGGAATATGTCTCTCAGCTAATGCCATAACACATCAAATGGGGCATTATTTCAATTTACTTCATACTTTTGAAGGAAATGGAACGGAATTAGTTGATGGGAGTAATTGTACCACCCAAGGAGATTTAATTTGTGATACACCTGCAGATCCTTTTAATCCCAAAGACTCTTTAACGGTTTGGGTAGATAAAGATTGCATATTTATTGATGCGGATCATTTAGATGCCAATGGAGCTTATTATCAACCTGATGTAGGCAATTTCATGTCATATTACAATTGCAAATGCGGATTTACACATGGTCAATATTTGAGAATGGCAGAGGCTATTAAAACAAGTGAAATGTGGTAATTTACTTCACACTTTCCTTTTGTAAAGAATTGACTTGATTATTCCAAAGTGTAGTACCTGGTTTAGCTGCATCGGGAAATGCAATATTGAAATTCTTATCAATTAAAATATATGTAGGCAACTGAAAAGCTTGATATATTTTCTGAATATTAGTAATTCCAAATTTTTGGCGATTCAGAAATAAATGTATCCCTTTGAAATTTCGACTTTTGACAAAAGAACGCCATTGGTCAACATCATCATCCAAAGAAACACTTACAAAAACGACATCCTTCCGATTCGCAATCAATTGTTGATTTTTATACATAGATCGAATGCAAGGGACACACCAACTTGCCCAAAAATCAAGAAATATCACCTTACCTTTAAAATCACTCAATGCCACTTGATTCCCATTAATATCTTCCAACTCAAAATCAATGGCTCTTGTTCCTTCGATCAGTCCTTTCTTTTCATTATATAAAGCAGAAAGTGTTTCACAATAACTAGGATTTTCACAATCCATAATAAAATTTTTGATATCCTTTCCAAGTGGGGCCACATCCCCTATCATACACTTATAAGCCAAAGCCTTAGCTTTTTGATAGTTTCGTGCTTCACCGACTAAAACATCATCAAAATTCAACTCAAAATAATCTAAATAGCTATCCAAGAAATAAGAATAATTAAAATTGGGCAATATCCAATCCTTAGAAATATCCATAGTATTCAAAAAATCAAAAAATGAATCCGCTAATTTAGAATGATTTTTCGCTTCATATTGCTCTGCATATTTCAATAATTGATACGCTGACCAATATTGACCATCTTCTTTCCAATATTCCTGTTCAATGGGTGTCAACATCGGATATCCCTCAATAAAATCATTTTTTTCATCATGCAACAAAGTTATATATGCCTTAAACTTAGATGGATTATCCTTTTCAAAATGTAATTTCAAATCATTAAAATAGCTGCTAAACTTCAAATAATCATCTCTTAAAAACGAATTCACGTGAGCTCCCTTATTACTATATTTAGGAATTTTAATACTTCCCAATTGGCTAGCAACAATGGAAAGATGATCTCCTGGAGTAATTTTGATTGGAAAATGTATTTTATTAAGAATTATCTCTCCCAAAATAGGTTGATACAAATTTAAATACAATACCTTTTTACCATGTATTAAATATCGCTTTTCAGAAAACAATAAATCATTGGTATAGAGTACCAATTCCGCATTTAGGTCAAAATCCAATTTTGTTAATTGTCCACATAGCTCACTGTTGAATATATCAATATTTTCAAAATTTACATCTTCATTTTGATGATGATATTGATAATTTTCAGATAAAGAGACATGAGCCGATCGCTCAAAAGGCAAAGGTATATCAACCCCATCAACAATTGGTGTTCGTAAGTTTGAAAAAGCATATGTATTGACCAATTTCATGTCTCCCTTTCCACGAAGTTGTGCTACTTCGTATGCTTTTGACAATATTTTGGTAAATTCAGGATATGGATTTTCATCTCTAAAATCAGCTAATTCCAAAGCAAAATCATCTGCTAAAGGATTTAAAAACGTCTTCCAATATAATGACTTCGCTTTTACAAAATAGAGTACTTTTCCCTGTAAAAATTGTTCAACAGATGAAGACTCCGTCAACGGAGCATAAATATCTTCTTTAATCACAGGATTTTCGATGCGTTTATCCAAAAATGATATTCCTGCACCAGAAACCCATCCAGATGTTCCATCTTTCAACTCAACTTGAAAGAAAAAAGCACTATAAATATAACTTCCTTTTCTGTACTTGATATTTTCATTGGTTTTATTTCTCAGATATAGCAATTCTGTTCCATAATCCAATTTTGAAATTACTTTTTTCTCATCTGCATATGGATTTTCTAAGACATCTAAACTTTGCATATTTACTTTTACAAATTTCTGAATAGACGTCTTAGTTCTTTTTTTAATAGTTTTCTTATGAACAATAGGCAGATACTTTTCTGGATTAGGATATTCATTACAAAATTTGACAAACTGCTCTACAAATTCCAAATAATAGCGATTATTTAAGACAAAATCATTATTGACATTCACATTTGTCAAAAAATCATAGTAATCAAATTGCTCAACATCTGAAAATCGAGCATTTCTTGTACCACGATGACGTTTTTTTGTTTTCAAAAGTTGACTTGCCCACCAATAATCAATATTTGCTTTGGCATAATGCTGAAATGAAGCAGCCCATTTAGACGATTGTGCCTGTGCAAAATATGCCAACATTTTTTGATGTATTAAATCCAACTGTTTTCTATAAGATTGCTCCTCTTCAACTCCAACATATGTTTTTATTAAATTATCCTTTTTCAATGCTTCAAAATAGGGTTTAGATTTCAATAAATATTCATTCTCCGCACTTCCTTTTCCTTCGAAATTTATAGTTTGTATCGGATTTTGGGCATCAAAAGTAAGATAAAGGCTGTCTTTGGGTGCTACATAAATTTCTATCTCCGCCTGACCATCCAATTGTAAATACAAAGGATTAGGTGATTCCAAAGTAAAAGAAAGCCGAAAACTACTATCTTCCAAGATAGGCACTTCTAAATACGCATCTTCTAAAGCAATATTATTGCGAAAATATTTAAATCTCAATGGAGATGACGTTGGATGTTTTACTTTTCCACTAATTACCGTATTGTTAAGGGAAGAAAGGTTTTGGATTTCCACAGAGGCAGAAAACACATTCTGACCAGACATAACGAATGCATTTAATACGAAAAGTGTATAAAATAGAAATATTTTCTCAAGCATAAACTTCTACACAGTTTTGATAGTTATCAATTGTTTTTTTTACTGCAATAGAATTTGTCAAGGATTTCTCCTTATGAACGATGACTACAAAAATATGATTTCTTTGGTAGAATCTATATTTATTTTGCCATCGTTCCTTTATTCTAACTAGTATTCTAGTATTTCATTATTTGTTTTCAATGTGAGCCGATTACCATTTTTAGAGGCTTCAACACGACCCACAATTTGTGCTTCAATATTAAATGAATGGGCAATATCAATTACTTCTTGTGCTTTTTCTTTTGAAAGATAAACTTCCAAACGATGTCCCATATTAAAAACTTGATACATTTCTTTCAAAGATGTATCGGATTGCTCCATAATGAGATTAAACAACGTAGGAATCTCAAACAAATTATCTTTAATGATATGTTTATTTTCCACAAAATTTAAGACTTTGGTCTGCCCACCGCCAGTATTGTGAATGATACCATGGATATCTAAATCCTTGGCTTTCATCAATTTATTTAAAACGGGTAAATAGGTCCTAGTAGGTGATAACAATAATTGTCCCACATCATATTTTTGCCCAGCAACCTTCACTTTATCCGTCAAACGGCGCATTCCCATATAAATGACCGACTTAGGTGTTTTAGGATCAAAACTTTCAGGATATTCCTCGGCATAATAATAATTGAGTACATCATGGCGTGCAGATGTCAATCCGTTACACCCCATTCCTCCATTATAAGTATCTTCATAGGTCGCTTGCCCAAAAGAAGATAAACCCACAATCACATCTCCATCTTGAATATGATTTTCAAGAACATCACTTCGCTTCATACGAGCAAATGCAGTATATCCAACATCGATAGTTCTGACCACATCTCCCACATCTGCCGTTTCGCCCCCTGAAAGTGTAACGGAAACGCCCAAAGATCTAAGTTTATCGGTAAAAGCAACTGTTTCATCAATCAAAACCTTGATAACATCACCAGTTATTAGATTTTTATTACGACCGATAGTAGAAGAAAGGACAATATTATTGGTACAACCCACACAACCCATATCATCAAAATTCATGACCATAGCATCTCGTGCAATGCCTCTCCAAACATCAAGATTACCCGTTTCCTTCCAATACATATATGCCAAACTGGTTTTCGTACCTGCTGTATCTGCATGCATAATATTGCAATATTCATCATCGCCAGCAACCACATCTGGAATCACTTTACAAAAAGCATTGGGATATAAGCCTTTATCCAAATCGACAATAGCTTTATGAACATCCTCTTTGGTAGCCGAAACGCCTCTTAAATCGTATTTAAGTTTATTTGACATAGTATATTTTGGTTTGGTCACAAAGATACAATTATTCATTTCAAAAGAGGT
>CAZOHX010000101.1:0-7628 GCA_964579315.1 uncultured Saprospiraceae bacterium | reverse complement strand
AACTCGTTTTTGATGACATTGCTTCAAATTATTTCTTATTCGAGGGAAAGACGTAGGCGGGGCAGGTTATGTTGTGGAATATCTGTGAAGACTGCATCAAGCATCATTTTTTTAATTGAACTCTGAAAAATAGACTAAGTTGATAAAAAATAAATTAAATAATAAGGTATTGCTTTTGGCTACTCTAAAAATTATAGCTTAATTTCTAATAGAGTATTAACTAACAATAAATGAGTATAGTTTATAATATTACTCGTCCTCTTGCACGACAAGCATTAAAGGTCTATTTCAAACGGATTTATTTTTCAAATATGGAAAATATCCCTTTGGATAAACCTGTAATTTTGGCGAGTAATCATCCTACTGCTTTTATTGAACCTATTATTATGGCTTGTTTATTACCCAAACCTGTAAGTTATTTGGTAAGGGGCGATTTTTTTGCCAATCCTATTGTAAGAAAGATGTTGGAAGCTTATAATATGATCCCGATTTACCGCTTTGTGGATGGATTTAGCAATTTAAAGAAAAATGCTTCGTCTTTTGAATACTGTTATGAAGCGTTAAATGACAAGCGAATTATTATGATTATGGTGGAGGGATTGACGCATCATGATAAGAAATTGATGCCATTGCAAAAAGGAGCTGCACGGATTGTATTTGATGCAAATACTAAATATGGTCCTGAATTAGATATTCAAATTGTGCCTGTAGGTATTAATTATACACATGCTCCATCTTTTCGGTCAGAAGTCATGATTGATTTTGGGAAACCAATTGCTGTGAATGATTATTGGAATTTGTATCAAGAATATCCCAAAAAAGCAATCCGAAAACTTACCCAGGATCTTACTCCTGCAATGAAGCCATTGATTATAGAAATAGATTATCCCAAAGATACCGATTTAATCGAATTTGCTTTGGAAATGTATAGAAATAACCAGTCCAACGAATTTGCTTTTAGTATATATACTTCCACGCAGAGATTACAAGATGAATTGAAAGTTGCAAATAATCTTAATTCAATGACGAAAGATGTTAAAGAAAAACTTTGGATTTTGATGGAAAACTATCAAAAGCGGCTTTCAGAATTGAAAATCAATGATTTTGCTGTAGCTCAGCCTTCATTTTATAATTTTTTAAATACTTTCAAATTGTGTTTGTCTTTTTTGCCAGCCTTGATAGGCTGGATACTCAATATTATTCCCTTTCAAATAGGGCATTCCATTACGAAGCGATATATTGATGAAATTGAATTCTTTTCTCCTGTTCGATTATTATTGGTATTTGTTGAATATCTCCTGCTTCTTTTTGTCACAATTTTACTAGCTATTTTTCAAAAAAATGCTTATCTTGTTACAATTCCGATTATAATGTTTGTCACAGGGGTATCATATCTATATTTTATGAATATTTTTCAAAAATGGAACGTATCTCGTAAATATCATAAAATTGCACTTTCTAAGCAACTGAAATTGAAAGAATTTAGAGTTGAAATTTTACAACAATTTTTATGAAAATAATTTCATCCATCATCTTTGTGTCAACAATATTGTTTTTCAAATTCCAAAATTTTATCATGGGATAATAGTAAATCTATTTTTTTCCTTATATTTATGCTTCCAAATGTCACAGCATTTAATTATTAACCCTGGTAATTTTGAATATTAATATATTATGAATCAATATAATTATTGGATACGAATTGTTTTTATTTTTGCATTGATTTTTTCTTTTCAAAATGGTTTTGCAATTTCAGGTGATGATCCTTGTAATTCAATAGTGATTAATTCCACTAAATTTGGCTCGGTACTGTCTTTTGATTTAAATGGATTGAGTGATTCTGGTTTTGCACCTCCATCTTGTGGAGATTATCAAGGGACGGATTTATGGCTGGAAGTGACTCCATTAGGTACTTCTATTACCATTGAAACCATAGCTGGATCTATCCAAGATTTGGCTTTTGAAGTGTATTCAAATGCATGTTCGGGGGGAACAGCATACCATTATGGTTGTTTTCAAGATTTTCAATGTGGTGCAGAACCTATGCCAAAGGCAACGATTTCTGATTTAATTCCTAATGAAAAATACTATATTCGTCTTTGGAAAGAAGGTGGTGGTTCGGGTACTTTTGATATTATTATTGTAGATTCTAAAACTCAACCTTATGTCGTAATTCAGGATGCAAGCGTTGTGAATTTGGGCACTATTGAAAATTGTATAGAACTCACCAAGGCTGAAAATTATCAAAGGGGGTGTGCTTGGTATCCTACAAAGATTGATTTTAGTTTAGCTTTTGATTTACAATTTAATCTCTTTTTTGGATTTCTAGATGGTGATGGGGCAGATGGCATTACCCTAGTATTTCAACCTCATAACACATCCTTGTGTGGATTAGTTGGTGGTGGACTGGGTGCAGGAGGTATCCCTGATTCTTGGATAATTGAGTACGATACTTGGTATAATGGTCAGTACAATGATATTCAAGATGATCATGTTGCAATTGATATGAATGGAAATTTAAAAAATGCCGTAGTCGGACCAAAGTCTCTTGGGAATATTGAAGATGGGAATATACATACTACCCGATTGGTCTGGGAGCCTAAAACACAATTATTTCAAGTTTATTTCGATGGAAATTTGCAACTTGATGTGACTTTTGATATTGTCAATAATGTTTTTGGCGGTGAATCAAAAGTCTTTTGGGGGCTTACATCTTCAACGGGTGGAGCCATAAATAATCAAATATTTTGCTTTAAAAATTTAGTGATTAAAAATAGCACATCTTATGAAGTGGATGCTCTCGAAACTATTTGTAAGGGAACATCAATTATGTTAGGCGGACAATCCCAAACAGAACCAGGGACTTATACCGACTTGTTCAATGCATCAAATGGTTGTGATAGCCTTGTACATACTACTTTGGAAGTGGTGGAAGTAGCTGCAGATGCTCCTTTAGAATATACATTAGGTTGTCAACCTTTGGAAATAGATGCTTCCAATTCTATTGTAACAGCAGGAACTGCTTTTAAATGGACTACTTCTGATGGAAATATTGTGGATGGTGCCGATGGATTGGTTTTGACGGTGGATGCACCAGGTACATATACCTTAAATATGATAGATTTAGCTTCGGGGTGTAATGATGGTATTAAGGTCAAAGTTTTACCAACACCTGAATTAATTGCGGATGCTGGTACTGATAATATGATTACTTGTTTAAATACAGAGTTAATTTTAGATGCGGATCAATCTACTAGTGGAAATGATATTACTTATGAATGGACAACTACCAATGGGAATATTTTGGAGGGGGTAAATTCCCCTACGCCTAAAGTAAATGCTGCGGGTACTTATGTTTTATCTGTTGCCAACTCGGTGACGGGTTGTATTGAAACCGATACTGTATTGATTGATGTGGATGATAATTTACCTGAAGTCGCTTTAGTTGCAGACCAAATTATTACTTGTGATCACCCTACGGTTAAAATTAGTAAATCCGTTCAAAATATCTCCAATAATACAGATTTAACATGGTCATTGCCCAATAATGCATCAATTATTGACGAAACGCCTGATTATATTGAAATAAATACGCCAGGTACTTATCTTTTAGATGTTGTCAATAATGACAATGGTTGTAAAGGATTAGCTTCTGTTGAGATTGTCGAAAATACTGATTTACCTATGATTGATGTATTACAATTTGATACGATAAATTGTTATCATGAAGAAGTCAATTTACAATTAGCGGTGACTGCAGCTGCTGATTATATGGTCAATTGGTCTTCAAATAACGGAAATTTCAATCCTATTGATAAAGAAAATATTTTAGTTACTAAAAAAGGCGTTTTTCATGCAATAGTCGAAAATTTAGAAAATGGATGTACTGATTCAGTAGATATTGAAGTGCTTGCCGATTTAGAAAAACCAGTAGTCGATGCGGGTACTCCTCAAAAATTGGTATGTACTCAAACGGATTTAATCTTGGATGGCACTACAAATATTACTGATTTTGATGTGATTTGGACTACCAATAATGGATTTATTGATTTAGGAGAGCATACTTTAACTCCAAAAATTACCCAAGGAGGGGACTATAAAATTCAAGTGACAAATCTTAAAAATGGTTGTAAAAGCGAAGATTTTGTTACTATTGATCAAGATGAAAATATTCCTGAAATTGAATATCTTCCTGTAGATACATTGACTTGCGATCATGAGTCTGTATTGATAGATGCACGTCAGTCAAGCCATGACAATATTTATGATTTTGTTTGGAAAGCCGATAATAATCAAGTAATTGATCATGCCAATTCATTGCAACCTGAGATATCAGCTCCTGGGGTTTATACTTTGGTCATTACCAATACCGATAATAATTGTCAAAAATCTAAAGACATTGTTGTCGAGCAAAATATTGAAAAACCTATTGTTGATTTAGGTGCGTATCCTATATTAGATTGTGATACAAAGCAAATAGAATTAGGTGGAAATGGAATTAGTGTAGGCAATGATTTCTATTACAATTGGGAATTAGAAAATGGAACAATTCCTTCTCCAAATATAAGCCATCCAAAAGTAAATACTCCAGGTTTATATTCATTAACCATCACTGATGCTCGTAATGGTTGTACAGAATCATCTTCTGTTGAAATTTTACAAAATATTAAATTGCCAGAGATGAAAATGGCAGAGCCTGATAATCTCACTTGCAAAAACGAAGCAATTGAATTGAATGCAGATGGCTCCGATTTTGGTCCTGATTTTTCGATAAATTGGTTCACGCAAAATGGAAATATCGTTAAATATAATGATGATTTACATCCCGTTGTTGATAAAAAAGGAGCATATACCATGACTTCTAAAAATCTTACAACAAGTTGTGAAGATTCTATGACAATGGTTGTAGAAGAGTATAAAGATAAACCTAATATTGAGATTTCAGGTACTTATGAATTGACTTGTGAGCAAAGAACATTTACCCTTGATGGTATCAATCATTCCAATGGAGATTTCCAATTTGAATGGACAACATCGGATGGTCATATTAAAAATGGTGCGGATAATTTAAATCCCGTTGTAGATCAAAAAGGCACTTATATTTTAAAAGTAACTAATCGTGAAACGGGATGTGAGTCCACTGCATCTGTTGCAGTGGTTGCAAATTCAGTCCCACCTGTAGCCGATGCAGGTCCCGATATTGTGATTGATTGTAGTGATTTGACTGGAACGGGTGAATTAGATGGGAGTATGTCAACGTTGGGATTAGATTATCTTTGGACTACTACGGATGGTCATTTTCTTACAAGAACAGATAGTATTAAAGTGGAAGTAGATAGTGCGGGTACCTATATTTTAACAGTGACAGATCCCAATAATGCTTGTTCTTCTATGGATACAGTAGTGGTTACTACAGATTTTAATTTTCCTGTGGCTAAGGTTAAAACAGTCGGTACATTAAATTGTCGAGATACCATTGTACAAATTGATCTAACTGATGATTCTTCTATGGGTAGTAATTTTTCTTATAAGTGGACAACATTTGGTTCTGAGGGGCATTTTGTTTCTGGACAAAATACGTCATCGACAGTAGTGGATGAACCAGGTTTTTATTCTATAACTGTAAAAAATATTTCAAATACTTGCGAAAGTAGCGTTGGAGTTGAAGTTAAAATTGATACAGTATTACCTATTTTGGTACTTGGTAACCCCGATAAATTGAACTGTATCATTACACAAGTAAGCTTGGTAAGTGATGGTTCAAAAAGTGGAAATCCGCAGAATTCTATTGATTTCCTTTGGTCAACAAATGATGGATTTATACTTTCGGATACCACTGATGCGAATATTGATGTAAATGCACCGGGGACTTATAAATTATCATTAATAGATATTGAAAATCATTGCGAAACAGTAGATTCCTTATTGGTTTTGCAAGATACTATTTCTCCAATGGCAGATGCAGGAATGGATACATTGGTTAATTGTGCTAATCCTGAAATTGTACTTCAAGGATTAGGTTCTACTGGAGCAAAATTTTCTTATAATTGGAATACAACTGGGGGAAATATTAAATCTGGAAGTACTAGTCTAAATCCTGTGGTGGATAAGGATGGTACTTATTCATTGGTAGTTTCCAATTCTGAGAATGGTTGTACAAATTCAGCAATGGTTCAAGTGGCTTCGGATATGGTCATCCCAAGTATTTTAATTCCTACTCCTGATGTGTTGACATGTATTGATACAGTAGTTGATATCACTACCACAATTTCCGATATGGGAGCAAATGGTACCATTCAATGGACGCCATCTAATGGTGGAAATATTATCACAGATACGGATATTCCCAATATTATGGTCAATTCCGCAGGAAATTATACCATTGTTGTTTCTAATCCAGACAATGGTTGTTCTAAAAGTGAAGAAATCACGGTGGCTGAAAATAAAGAAAACCCTAATATTTCAATAGGGGAGCCCGCTACGATTAATTGTGAAAATCTAACCGTTACTATTGATGGAAAAATAATGGGGAATTGTAATAATTGTGATATCAAATGGAATACAATAAATGGAACGATTGATAGTGGAGATCAAGCATTAAATCCAATAGTATCAGATGAAGGATATTATTATTTAAATGTTGAAAATAAGGAGAATGGTTGTAGATCGGTGGATAGTGTGTTTATTAATAAAAATGTGCAACCACCAACAGCTGCGGATTTTAATGTAGAAAATCCACTTTGTTTTGGTGATAAAGGTGTAATTTCTGTCTTGAGTGTTACAGATGGTTTAGCTCCCTATACTTACTCTTTGAATAACGTAGATTTTACAAATTTGTCAACTGTAATAAATGATTTGAATAAAGGCAAATATGATTTATATATTAAAGATGCGAATGGATGTGTTTTTCAAACTCAATTTGATGTTGTAGAACCCAATCCGATTGAGTTGACTGTTCCAGAAGAGATTGTATTGAAGTATAATGCTGCAGGGCAAGTTTCTGTTATTACGAATGTTCCAACGGATGAAATAGCATCCATTGAATGGACTCCATCGGAGGGATTGTCCTGTGATACTTGTTTAAATCCAACAGTAACTGCCTTGGAAAACGGTATTTATAATGTAACATTGATCAACTCCAATGGTTGTAAAATTTCTGGAAGTTTTAGATTGATAATTGATTTTGAATTGGAAGTCTATATCCCAAATGTCATTACGCCTAAAAATGGAGATGGCATTAATGATATGTTTTATGTTTTTGCACAGGATGGTGTTAAAGAGATTTTGGGTATGAATATTTATGACCGTTGGGGGAATCAGGTTTTTTCAAGAAGTAATTTTCAACCCAACAATCCTAGTTTAGGCTGGGATGGTCGATTTAATGGTAAGCAACTCCAAAGTGGGGTCTATGCATATTGGATTCAAATTCAATTATACAATGGAAAAAAAGTATTGTATGAAGGGGATGTGACAATATTAAATTAATGCATCGTTTTTTTATCAATACTCCGTTAGTAAAACTTGTTCAGCGAAAAAGGAATATGAAAAGTATGCAACCCCCCAACGGGAGTTTACCAAAACTAACCCCGAATGAAAATTCGGGGTAAATGGCAAACCACAAAACGAAC
>CAZOHX010000100.1:0-7678 GCA_964579315.1 uncultured Saprospiraceae bacterium | reverse complement strand
TTTTTCTTTGACCTATTTCCTTATTGTAAAAAACAAAATTATGAGTGAATCTAGACTTTATTTAAAAACAAATGCATTATTTATTCTTGCAATCACACTTTCTTTCTTTTTTGGAAATCGATTAGATGGTCAGGAAAAATTTCAACCAAATATTCGTCGTATTATTAATGAAATTAGGATTAATCACACCCGAGAATCAACGGTATATTGGTCAGAAACTTTTGATAATGGGATAAATGGATGGACATTTTCCAATGAAAATAAAAATGAAGAAAATTTTATATGGTCAGCGGACGGAGTATTTAAAAGTGCTAAAGGGGAGAATTTATCATTTTATACAAATGAAAATAGTACTGGTGCCATGGGGTTTCCTGCGGGGTGGTTTCAAACGGGGAAAACTGGAGATACGGATGTGATTCCAGCATCTGCATCTGAGTATGAAAAATACTCAGCTAGTTTAATCTCTCCCATAATTGATTTATCTTCTGTGGTTGAAAATGTTTCCGTTAAATTTGATCAATATGCAAGAAGATTGAATCCTATTTTTTATAAGAATCCCATTTTTTCTATAAACTGGAGTATTGATGGAGGGGAAACTTGGTCAGATCCAATTGAAATTAATAGTAATTTTGAGCTTCACTTAGCTTACCAATCGACAGTCGAGATTCCAATTCCCCAATTGTCAGAGGAATCAAATGTCAAGATTAAGTTTAATTGGAAAGGAGATTTTTATTTTTGGATTATTGACAATGTCAAGATTACAGGATTGGAAAAATCTTTCAATTTACAAGATTCCCTTGCACTTGTTGAATTTTATAATTCCACGAATGGATCCAATTGGGTCAATCATGAAAATTGGTTGGTAGCAGGTCAAAGTATTGATACTTGGTATGGGGTTACAACAAATGGAGAGCGTGTGACTGGAATAGTGTTGCCTGAGAATAATTTAGAAGGGACAATTCCTGAAAATATAGGACAAATGTCAGAATTAAAATGGTTGAATTTATCTAAAAATTCACTTAGTGGCGAATTACCGAAGTCACTCCAACTAGCCAGTCAACTAAGAGAAATAAATATAGACCAGAATAAGTTATCAGGTAATATTCCTTTGGAATGGGGCAGTTTGACTTATCTTCAAATTTTAAATGTTTCTCAGAATGATTTAAGTGGAGTATTGACAAGTGGTTTAGGTAACTGTATTAATATGAAAAAAATTAATATTTCATCTAACAATTTTATTGGAGAGATTCCTGCTTCTTTTTCTAATCTGGCTAATTTATATAAATTTAATATTTCATCCAATAAGTTTACATCTATTCCAAAAAGTTTATGGGAGATGGATATAGAATTGTTTTTTGCTTCGAATAATTTATTAGAAGGAGAAATTCCAGTAGAGATTGAGCAGAATAAAAAATTAAGACATTTATTATTAAAAAACAATTTATTTTCTGGTGAAATTCCAAATGTATTTCATAAGATGGAGAATTTACAAAATGTAGATTTATCATTTAATCATTTTACAGGTTCTCTCCCAGATTCTTTGCCCAACGGAGGGGACTTGCGTGTAGATTTTTCTAATAATAATTTATCGGGATGTTATCCACTTTCCTACTATGATTATTGTAATGCGATCAATGTGAAATTTTCCAATAATCCAGATTTGCCAAATAATGGATACTTAATATTGTTCTGTTCGAATGGTAGTGGTGCTTGTTCATCTTTTAATGGATCAAATGAGGAAGATTCTCTTGCACTTGTAGCATTTTATAATACTATGAATGGTTCAAATTGGAAAAATAAGGATAATTGGTTGGTGGCTGGTATGCCACTTTCGGAATGGAATGGAGTTGATATAGATGAATATGGTCGAGTAGTAAGTCTCAAATTGAGTGATAATAACGTTGCAGGAATTATACCCGCAGTGATTGGAAATTTGCAGATGTTACAATTTTTAGATTTATCTAAGAATAACGTATCGGGAGAGCTTCCGATAGAAATTTGGACTTTGACTCACTTGAAGCAACTAAAACTATTTCAAAACAATATAGAAGGGGAATTAATATCTGAAATAAGTAATTTACATGATTTGGAAATATTGTCCATATCTGACAATAAATTGAATGGATCAGTTCCCGATATTTTTAGAAGCGTAAAAAAATTAAAAAGTCTTATTCTTAGTAATAATCAAATTTCAGGTGACATTCCAAGCTCAATAGGAGTTTTGAGAGAACTTGAATATCTAGAGCTAGACAAGAATAATTTTACAGGCAGTATTCCTGTTTCTTTTGGGAATCTTACTTTATTAAAAAAATTAATTCTAAATGACAATGAGTTGACAGGAAGTTTGCCTTTGGAATTAACAAACTGTGTTAGTTTAGAAAGCTGTGACTTAAGAAATAATAAATTATTGGGTTGCTTTCCTTTTGAATATCATGGGTTTTGTAATATAGATTTTAATGTAGCAGGCAATTTAGAATTAGCTAATAATGGAGATTTTGAAGCTTTTTGTAATAATTATGAAGGAGTATGTGGATCTATAAATAAGAATGATTCTCTTGCACTAGCAGATTTTTACAACTCCACAGGTGGACCAAATTGGACGAATTCAGAAAATTGGTTAGTTCCAAACGTACCTTTAGATAGATGGTATGGTGTGAAACTGAATTCTTCAGGAAGAGTAAAATATATAAGTTTGAGAGATAATAATTTGGTAGGTACAATTCCGACTACTATTGAAAGTTTGGAAAAGTTAGAAACTTTAAATCTTGAAAGTAATAACCTTACTGGAAATCTATTGGTTGAGTTGACCAAAATGAAATGGTTAAAAATAATACGTTTGCGTTATAATAATTTATCAGGATGTATTCCTATAGAATATAACAAATTTTGTGAAGATGGTTATTATGTAAAGCTGGATGGGAATCCTAATTTACCAGATAATGGTGATTTGGAAACGTTTTGTAATGATCTTTCTGGAGTATGTGGAAATACGATAGTTGGACGAATTATTTTTGATAAGAATAAAAATTGTTTGGAGGATTCTGATGAGCCAACATTACTGTCTCAATGGAAAGTAAAAGCAAGTAATGATGAAGTAGAGACATATGGTTTTTTGAATCCATTAGGGTTTTATGGAATAAAATTGGATGGAGGAAATTATACACTAGAAGCTTCGGTCGAAAACGATTTATGGGGAGGAGATTGTATAAAAAAAGAGATAACTGTTGATACTTCAAGCCAAACGGTAAATTTGTTTGCAGAAAGTAATGATGATTGTGCTGATTTGAATGTTGAAATAGCTATTCAATCCTTAATGCGTAGATGTTTTAAAAATCGATACCTAGTGCAGTATTGTAATAATGGAACCATAGATGCTGAAAACGCTTATGTTGAAATTTCTTTGGATGATAAAATAGAATTAGACTCTACCTCAATTCCGTATGTTCAAAATGGAAATTTATATACTTTTGAACTTGGAAATATAGCCGTAAATACCTGTTCTGAATTTTATTTAGATGTTACCATTTCTTGTGAAGCAGATCTTACTCAAACGCTCTGTGCCAATGCAACCATCTACCCCAATAGTGATTGTAATAATTTTAGCCCAGATTGGTCGGGTGCATCTCTGCGAGTTTCTGGAGAATGCACAGGAGATGAAGTGAAATTTAAAATTGAAAATATTGGAGATGGTGATATGAAAGAACCTGGTTCTTACATTATTATTGAAGATCAAGTTGTCCTTGTAGCCCGTCCTGATGTCTTATTGTTAAAGAGCGGAGAAGTTAAAGAGATGTCATATCCTGCTAATGGCTCAACTTACATTTTGAAAACAGATCAAGTACTTCATCATCCTGGAAATTCTCATCCTTTAGTTGCCATTGAAGGTTGTGGAATCAATGATGATGGTACGTACAGTAAAGGATTTGTCACCCAATATTCAGAGGATGATGAGGATAGTTTCGTATCCATAGATTGTCAAGAAGTACGTGGGTCGTGGGATCCGAATGACAAAATAGGATATCCCATAGGTTATGGTACCGAACATTTAATAGATACGGGACAAATCATAGATTATCGTATCAGATTTCAAAATACGGGTACAGATACGGCCTTCAAAGTGGTAGTCAAAGATGTTATTTCTCCTTTTTTGGACTTGTCGTCTATTTCAATGGGTGTAAGCAACTATCCCTATACGACTGAATTATTGGGGGATACGCTGGTGATAACATTTGATCCAATAGAATTACCAGATAGTAATATCAATGAAGTGGCATCTCATGGATTTGTAAAATTTAAAATAGATCAACAACCTAATTTACCCCTTGGAACAGTTATAGAAAATACAGCAAATATATATTTTGATTTTAATGAAGCTGTTGTGACCAATACTACGACTCATAAAATAGGTAAAGAATATTACGAGATTGTGAATGTTGAAGAGCCATTGATTGATGGATTGAAAGTAGAAGTTTCGCCAAATCCATTTCGAGATGAAACAATCCTTTCCTTGAGGGGGATTGATTTTAAACGGGCAGAGCTGAAATTGTACAATATGAATGGAATATTATTAAGAACAGAGCAATTTGATGGGACTCAGTTGATAATTAGTGGAAATGGATTAGTGAGTGGAGTCTATTATTTTAAATTGCAAGTGGATGGTAAATTGGCGATGAATGGCAAATTAATTATGCAGTAGAATGATTTAATGATATATGAATGGTAGTGAATTTTCGCTACCATTCTATTTTTTGTTTTAGGGAAGATATTAGCTGACTTTGATTATAATCAGCATCTTGAAGAAATACGAGTGCGTTGGTATAGTTTTTTCTCAAAAATATTTTTATAATTAACAAAATATTGGATATAAATGAGATGAAAAATCAAATAAATAATAGTGTATTTAATTGATATACATTTAATAAGGAATATTTTTTGGAATAAAAAATCCAAAAATCATCCAAAAATGTATTTTACTTTCGTAAAACAAATTTGGACATTTGTAATAGAATGTAAGTAGAGCTGTTCTAATTGGATAAATAGGATATATTTTATCAAATATATAGAAACGTTACAATGAATGGCAAATTAATTATGCAGTAGAATGATTTAATGATATATGAATGGTAGTGAATTTTCGCTACCATTCTATTTTTTTTGTGCATGGAAGATATTAGCACGCTTCATTGCGATCAAAACGATACAAATAACCGTTTTTAAATTCTAAAAAATAATAATCATCTGTTTGTCGATTTGGATATAAAATAATTCGATTATTCTTTGCGTCAGACGGGTTTAATCCTAGCATTTCGGCAACTGTTTTCATATCCATCTCTCCATTCAATACAATTCCATTGATAGACATTTCTAATCCGTCTGAAAAAACTACATCTTGAATTTCTGCAATATTTTCATAAGTAATAAAATTCATAGTCCCATAAAAATGTTGGAAGAATTTTTTGTGTTGCCACGCTTCAGAAAATGGACCACAATCAAATTTTGGTTCAACGATTGAATCGGGTTGCCCCATTATTTTCGATAATCTGATTTTTGTATCTTTTAATTTCATTCCGTTGTACTGAATTTTTGATTCATCTAATCTCAATGAAAGTCCTTTTTTTACCACAACTTCTTTGCGTTTAGAAATTCCACCTCCATATACCCACCCAGATTTTCCATTATATTCAACTTTATACCACGGCTCGTTGTACTGAACACCCCTGATTTTGATTTTATCCTTATAATCTGTTGTTTCGTTTAGAAATTCAACTTTTGTCTTTTCTGGAATATTGTCTAAGATTTTTGCTTTTAAAGTAGGGTGTTCTCGTAATCTTAATTGAGAAATCAATACCGTCATAAATTCTTTTTCTTTTACAGGAATAGAATCTTTTTGCAGGACTGTTTCATCATGATTCTTTTGCTGATTAGAAGATTCATTGCCACAAGAAAAAAGTAAAATTAAAGTGGATAAAATTAGTATGTATTTATGCATTTTTAAGATTTTGTTACTTAACGATTCAAAGATACGTTTTATTCAAGGAAATTTGGAATAGTTCTATATTCAGACTTTTTTACTAGTAAAAAGTATCAAATTTCCCTTTTTTTTTGCAATTTTCAATAAAAGTAGTATCTTCAATAGCAAATTACACTCAAACATGCCTAATATTGATAAAACACTACTCACGAAAAGATACTACTCTGTAGGAGAAGTTGCAGATTTGTTTGATGTATCCAAGTCTTTAGTTAGATATTGGGAATCCGAGTTTACGCATCTAAAACCACATAAAAATAGTAAAGGAGAACGTAGATTTACACTTCAAAATATTGAAGAATTTGAAATCATTTATAATCTAGTTAAAGTCCGTGGTTTTACGATTGCTGGTGCTCAAAATGAAATTAAAAATAATAAAAAATATTACAAAGAAAAACTAAAAATTAAAGCAAAGCTCTTGAATATTAAATCTTTTTTAGAACAGATTAAAAATAATTTATAAGTTTAGTTCATTTTCTTTTCTTCTAATTTTTCCAAAATAATCTTATGAATCGACGTAAATTCTCCAAACAAATTGTAACAGGTTTGGCAACAGTTCCGTTGCTAGGATGTGGAATCAATTCACATCACAACATTGTGACGAACGACAATATACTGCCTTTGAAAATTATAAAACCAAGACGACTTCGAGAAGGTGATACTGTCGGACTCATCGCACCCGCTAGTGCTTTTAAGGATAAAGCTTATCAAAATACTTTAAAAACATTGAAAACATTGGGGCTGAAATATATTGAAGCCAAAAATTTACATCACAAAACGGGTTTTCTTGCAGGGACAGATAAAGAGCGGATAGATGATATACATGAAATGTTCGCTAATCCTGATGTGGATGCCGTTTGGTGTATCCGTGGAGGATATGGTACAGGAAGAATCATTCCGATGCTTGATTACGATTTGATTAAAAAAAATCCTAAAATTATTGTCGGTTATAGTGATATTACATCCTTACTTCATGCTATTTTTATAAAAACTGGTTTGGTAGGTTTTCATGGTCCAACATTGGGATCTACTATGAATCCGTATTCATTAGAAAATATTCACAATGTTTTAATGAAAGGAGCCCCCAAAACTAAAATTGAGTATTTTGATCCAAAATCAGAAGATTCATTATATGCTCCTTATGTTATACAGTCTGGTAAAATGACAGGCCAACTCAGTGGTGGCAATTTGACATTGTTAGCATCCTTAGCAGGTACAAAATTTAATTGGGATGCTACGGATAAACTTGCTTTTATTGAAGATATTGGGGAAAAACCTTATCGAATAGATCGAATGCTTACTCAACTTAGACAATCCGCTAATTTAGATAAAGCTAAAGGGATTCTACTCGGAATTTTTGAAGACTGTCCTAATAAAGAAGGAGATGACTCTTGGAGTTTGAAAGAAGTGTTAATCGATAGATTGGGAGATTTAGGTATTCCTGTCTTTTATGGTTTCTCTTTTGGACATATATTAAATAAATGTACTATTCCTGTGGGTATTGAAGCTAGTTTTGATACTGAGACTAGACAATTGACTCTATTGGAATCTTGTGTTATATGAAATTGAAATCGTTATTTTACAAATAGTGTTGAAATTTTCTTATTCATGTATCTGATTATCAATGATGTTTTGTACCCTTTCTTCAGA
>CAZOHX010000099.1:0-7680 GCA_964579315.1 uncultured Saprospiraceae bacterium | reverse complement strand
AAAATAATGATCCTAAATTTGAGGAAGTAACAGGCGGTGAACTTTTAGGTTTGCCAATTGAGAAAACTATTACGGACGAGCAAATGCTTGATCGTATGAAAACGGATCGTAGAGATTTTTTAAAGTATCTAGGATTTGGATTGGGAGCAGCTACCATTGCTGCAAGTTGTGATGCCCCAGTCAAGAAAGCAATCCCTTACGCAAAGAAACCAGATACTATAGTGCCTGGCGTACCTACATATTATGCATCATCTATTGTAAATGGTGGTGATTATTGCTCTGTTTTGGTGAAAACAAGAGAAGGGCGTCCTATCAAAATTGAAGGAAATGTTCTTTCTTCAATTACAGCAGGCGGAACAAGTGCAAGAGCTCAAGCATCTGTGTTGAGTCTATACAATAAAAATCGATTGCATGGTCCTGGTAAAGTAGATGGTACATCTGTAACTGAAATGTCATGGGCTGATTTGGATAAAGCCATTGCTGGTCAATTGACAGCATCAAGCAGAATCAGAATTGTCACTAATACAGAGATGAGTCCTACAACAAAGCAGATATTTCAAGATTTTCATACAAAGTATCCCATGACTAAGTTGGTTACTTATGATGCAATTTCTAGTTCTGCTATTTTGGAAGCTAATCAGGCTACATTCGGACAACAAGTAATCCCTGATTATCATTTTGATCATGCAGATATGATTGTGAGTTTTGGTGCTGATTTCTTAGGTACTTGGATTTCTCCAATTGAATATACACGTCAATTTGTGAAAAATAGAAAAGTTGATCGTGCGGAAGGTGCAAAAATGTCGAGATTGGTTTGTGTTGAATCAGGAATGTCATTGACAGGTTCAAATGCAGATAATAGAATTCAAATCAAGCCATCTGAACAAGGAGCAGCCATTGCGGGCTTGTTGAGTGCATTAGGTGGTGGAGTAAGTGGTCCATCTTTTGGAGCAAAATCAGCGATTGGGAAATTAGCTAATGAACTGAAAGCTCACCAAGGAAAATGCTTGGTAGTTTCAAATTCTAATAATGTAGGAGAACAAATTTTGGTCAATAAGATCAATGATATTTTGGGTTCTTATGGAAATACAATTGATTTTGGAGCAGTTTCTTATCAGAGACAAGGCATTGATCGTCAAATTCAAGAAATGATTATGGATATGCAATCGGGAGCAGTAGATGCTGTTTTCTTTTGGAATGCAAATCCTTCTTATGATTTACCAAATTCTGATCGTTTTAGAGAAGCTTTATCAAAGGTGAAATTAAGAGTTTCTTTAAATGGTTCAATGAATGAAACAACAGCGGATTGTCAATACGTTGCTCCTAAACACCATAATTTGGAAGCGTGGGGTGATGTGGAGCCAAAGCGTGGACATTATAGTTTGATTCAACCAACAATCGCTCCTTTATATAATACAAGACAAGGAGAAGAGAGTTTTATGGCTTGGGCAGGAATGCCAATGACTGCGGAACAACCTTACTACGAATATCTAAAAGCGGCTTGGAAAAATAGATTTATGCCAGAAGCATCTGGATTTAGATCGTTTTGGGATAAAAAATTGGCAAACGGTGTATTTGAAGTCGCTCAAGATGCAGTTACTTATGAGTTCGGTGCAGATGTACCAAGTGCAGCTTTGAAAATTAATAAGCCATCTGGTAGTGAAATGGAATTGTCTTTAGTAGAGACGGTGAATATTGGAGCGGGTAATTATGGAGAAAATCCTTGGTTGCAAGAGATGCCAGATCCAATTACAAGAACAGTATGGGGCAATTACCTAATGGTTCCAATTGAATGGGATGGAGATTGGCAGTTTGAAGGTTACAAAGGTACAGGTTCTCAAACAGTTTTTGGTATCGCTGATAAACTTGATGTAAAAGTTGGTGGTGGAGAAGCAACCACATTGGTTACTGTACCGCAATTTGGTCAAGCAAAAGGTTCGGTTTCACTAGCATTGGGATATGGACGAACTGTTGTGAATGAGGTGGGTAAGAATGTTGGAATAAATACATTTCCTTGGGCAACAATGGATGCAAATGGAAATACACAATATTACAATACGAAAGTTGAAATTTCTGATATAGTTGGTCAGCAAAAAGATTTTGCTTGTGTGCAATATCACCATACAATGGGGGTAAAGGGAGAAGGTGAGCAAAAAGATATCAACTTAGATGAAATCGCAGTAGGATATGTAAAAAAAGGATATCAGGGAGCTTTTGTCGATCGTAGTATCATTTATCAATCAAATTTGAAAGAAATTGGTGAATTAGAAAAGAAGATTGGTGAATTTAGAGAAATGGCACATGAGCGAAATGAGCAGACCATGTATCCATTTGAAGAATATTCAGAGAATTTATACAGTCAAGGTCATCACTGGGGTATGCATATCGATATGAATGCATGTACTGGGTGTGGTGCTTGTACCGTAGCATGTATGGCAGAAAATAATGTGCCAGTTGTTGGTCGTTATGAAGTGTCAAGACATCATGAAATGACATGGTTGAAAATAGATAGATATTATTATGGTGATGCAGAAAATCCTAATGTAGTTTTTCAACCTGTAATGTGTCAGCATTGTGATAATGCACCTTGTGAAAATGTTTGTCCAGTTAATGCGACCAACCATAGTTCTGAAGGTTTAAACCAAATGGTCTATAACAGATGTATTGGAACAAGATACTGTGCCAATAACTGTCCATATAAAGTGAGACGATTTAATTGGTTGGATTATACAAGTGCGGATAGTTTTAGAGATAATCAACAAAACTCTGTGGGAGAAGATCCTATGTTTTACAATGACAATGTGGTTAGAATGGTATTAAATCCAGATGTAACCGTGCGTTCAAGAGGGGTGATAGAAAAGTGTTCCTTTTGTGTTCAAAGACTACAAGATGGTAAGCTGAAAGCGAAAATTGAAGGTAGAAAGTTGGAGGACAAAGATGTACGGGTAGCTTGTCAAACAGCTTGTCCAGGTGGAGCGATTACTTTCGGTGACCAAAATATCAAAGATGGAGAATTGAATCAAAAATTGGAATCTCCATTGAATTATAGACTTTTAGAAGAGATAAATGTTCAGTCTTCTGTTTACTATCAAGCGAAAGTAAATAATAGAAGTGAAGATTTAGATGCATAATTTTAATATTAACGATTAGTAAAAATATAAATTTATGAGTGCAGTTGTTTCTCCAATTAGAGAGCCGCTTATTACGGGAAAAAAATCTTACCACGATATTACGGAAGATTTGATTTCTCCAACGGAAAAGACTCCTAACTTGATGTTCATCATATCATTGGTATTGTCGGTGATGTTGTTGACTTATGGTGCATTTTGTATCACATGGACCATATATTTTGGTATTGGTACATGGAATTTGAATAGAACAATGAACTGGGGATACGATATTACCAACTTTGTTTGGTGGATTGGTATTGGTCACGCAGGAACATTGATTTCGGCCATTTTGCTTCTTTTTAGACAAAAATGGCGTACAGGTGTAAATAGATCGGCAGAAGCGATGACTATTTTTGCCGTAATGTGTGCGGGTTTGTTTCCTGTAATACACATGGGTAGAGTATGGAACGCCTTCTTTATAATGCCTTATCCAAATACACGTGGACCTTTATGGCCAAATTTCAACTCTCCTTTGCTTTGGGATGTATTTGCGATTAGTACCTATCTTACAGTATCTGTCTTATTTTGGTACACAGGTTTGGTACCTGATTTGGCAACTGTTAGAGATCGATCAAAAGGGCTGAGAAAGAAAATTTACAATTTCTTTTGTTTTGGATGGACAGGATCTGCGAAGCATTGGCAACGATGGGAATCTTTATCTCTAATTTTAGCAGGAATTGCTACCCCATTGGTACTTTCTGTACATACGATTGTATCTTTTGATTTCGCTACATCCGTTATTCCAGGTTGGCATACAACCATTTTCCCACCTTATTTTGTGGCTGGAGCCGTATTTTCAGGGTTTGCCATGGTATTAACTTTGATGTTGGTTGCAAGAAAATTATTAAATCTAGAAGATTATATTACTATCGAGCATATAGAATACATGAATAAGATTATTCTTGTAACAGGCTCCATAGTTGGAGTTGCATACATATCTGAGTTGGCTATTGCGTGGTATTCTCAATATCAATATGAGCAATTTGGATTTTTTACTAGAGTATTTGGGCCTTATTACTGGTCTTATATTGGAATGATGGGCTGTAATGTTTTAATTCCGCAATTTTTCTGGAGTAAGAAAATAAGAAGACGTGTATTTTGGACTTTCTTTTTGTCAATTTTTGTGAATATAGGGATGTGGTTTGAACGATTTGTAATTATTGCAACTTCGTTAGCAAGAGATTATATTCCTTCAAGTTGGAGTTATTATAGACCAACATGGGTAGAAATTGGTATTTACTTAGGAACATTTGGATTGTTTATGACATTGTTTTTATCATTTACAAGAGTTGCTCCAGTTGTTGCAGTAGCAGAAATTAAGCATATTTTGAAATCGTCAGGAGATCAATATGTAGGAAAAGATGCAGTTCATAAAGAGCATGCTTAAATTAATCAAAAGATATTAGAATAATTTAAATATTATGGAAAAGAAAGTTTTATATGGTCTTTATAATGACGATGAGATTTTATTGTCAGCAATTAAAAAGGCAAAAGAAGACCACTTGGATATCATGGATGTTTTGACGCCATTTCCTGTGCATGGTTTGGATCCAGTCTTGGGATTATCTGAATCAAGGTTGCATATTGCAGGTTTTGTTTATGGTGCTATAGGTACTTTAACTGCATTCTTATTTATGACATGGGTATTTACAAGAGATTGGCCTATAATTTTTGGGGGTAAGCCATATTGGTCAGTTCCTTCCTTTATTCCAATCACTTTTGAGTTGACTGTATTATTTGCATGTGTGGGTATGACTGTTTCATTTTACGCAGTGTCAGGTTTATGGCCAGGTAAAAATAACCCGATTTTAGATAGCAGAATTACAGATGATGCATTTTGTATTGCTTTTGATACAACAGAATCAGAAGGAAACGAAATTGATAAATTGAAATCATTTTTTCAAACAACAGGTGCTTTTGAAGTAAGTACCAAAGATGTTTAATTGATAATTGAATAAATATATAGTAATGATACAAAAAATAGTTTATTCTATAATTGCCTTTGGCAGTTTGTTTTTGATGGGATGTGGTAGTGCTGGTGTGAATAATCCTGGTACTGAATATGTTCCTGATATGGTACATGGTATTGCCTATGAAGCGAATCTTTCTGATGCTTTTTATAAAAACACATGGGGTACTGCTCAGGAATATTATGATTTAGCCAAGCCAAGAGTACCCGTGAAAGGGACAATACCTCGTGGATATTTGAGTACTAATTCTACTAAGGGGATACAAGTTCCATTGAATGGATATGTTCCTTTTTATTATGGTGATTCTGAAGAAGAAAGATTGCGTGCAGCAGAAGAAATATTGAATAATCCATTTCCAATTACTAAACATGGTTTGGAAGAGGGGAAAGAGCTTTTTGAAATTGCATGTGCGATTTGCCATGGAAAAAAGGCAAATGGTGATGGTTTTTTGGTAAGTGATGATAATCCTAATGTAAAATATCCTGCACAACCTGCCAACTTCATGATGGATAAATTTATCAATAAATCCAACGGATTTTACTATTATACCATTATGAAAGGTAAAAATGTAATGGGGTCTTATGCAGATAAATTATCCTATAAAGAAAGATGGAATGTTATTCATTACATTCGTTCACTTCAAGCAAAAAAGAAAGGTTTGAAATATGACGAAAACGAAAATACATTGAATGAATATGGATGGCCCGTAAATCGAAAGGTTTCTGATGGAGAAGGGGCTTCCATGGATATGAATAGTAGCGATATGCACATGAGAAGTGGTTCAACACAGATGATGGATCATACAAAAATGGGTATGATGAAAGGGGAAGAATCATCTTCTATGCACACCGTAGAAGGAGCTACGACTGCACATAAAAAGGAGGGTTGGTTGAAAAGAACCATAAAAAAAGGAAAAGAAAAAATCTCTGATTTTAAAGAGAAAAGAGCTGCGAAAAAGGCAGCTAAAAGAAATCATTAAATTGTTTAAATTAAGAAATTAATAATATTCGACGATGAATAATTATACTTTTGAAGGAAAATTGAAATCCACTTTGATTGGATTTATGGCAATAGGTGTTGTATCCATGTTGATTACTTTTATGGGTGATGACGCACTACATACTCGTTTTTGGTCTAACTTTTTACATAATTCTTTGTTCTTTACAGGAATAAGTTTGATGGCAGTATTTGTAATGTCTGCATTTATTTTGTCTTGGGCAGGATGGTACACAGGTATGAAGCGTGTTTGGGAAGCTATGGTTGGCTTTTTGGTTGTCGGTACTGTATTGATGTTGATTATTGCATTGGGAAATTATATGGGTTTTCATAGTCTATATCATTGGAATGATGCACATTCTCTTGCAGAAGATGCTGCTTTGAGAGGTAAATCTTTATTTTTGAATAAAGGGGCTTATTTATTTGGAACTATTTTAACTTTAGGTTTCGGTTGGTTTATCGGTTCTAAAATAAGATCGTTATCACTACAAGAAGAGAATGATACAACAGATACTACTTTCAAATATCATCATAAGATGAGAGTATATGGTGGTATGTTTTTACCTATATTTGGCTATGCAAGCGTATTAATGTTATGGTTATGGTTGATGTCTTTAGATGCTCATTGGTATAGTACCTTATTTGCTTGGAAGGCTACAGTAAGTTGGTTTGTAGCTTTAATCGCACTTACTATTTTAATATTAATATATTTACAAGGTAAAGGCTATTACAAAAATATCACGGTTGAGCATCTTCATGATTTAGGGAAATTTTTATTTGCTTTTAGTATATTTTGGACATATATGTGGTTTTCAGAGTATATGTTAATTTGGTATTCAAATAATGGAGAAGAAACAGTCTATTTCCATACAAGAAGAACAGATTTTAATGTATTGTGGATTGCAAATGTAATTATTAATTTCGTATTACCTTTCATCGTGTTGTTACCAAATTCTACTAAAAGATATCGAGGATTATTAGTCTTTATGTCAATTGCACTATTATTTGGACATTGGATTGATTATTTTTTGATGGTTAAGCCTGGTGCATTACATACAGCACATGAGTTGATGGCGGCAGGAGCTGAACATGGGCATGAAGCTATGGAACATGGGCACAGTTTTGTTGCGGGATTTACACTGCCAGGTCTGTTAGAGCTTGGAACATTTATTGGTTTCTTAGGTTTGTTTTTGTTTGTATTCTTTAGCAATTTGTCAAAAGCTACTTTAGTTTCTAAAAAGGATCCATATTATGAAGAGAGTTTACATCATCATGTGATTTAAATTTCAATTGGATTCCTTAATATAATTTTATTGAATAAAAATATTGATTATGAATGGCATTTTAATTGTTTCTATACTTAGTTTAATTTGTGTTGTTGCAGTACAATCATGGAAAATAGTTGATTTTAGTGCAACGTTACAAAATAGAACTCCATTATCGGAAGAAAAATTCATGTATTATTTCTTCGGAATACCTGCATTGGTTGGAATATTTTGGCTGATGTACAGTGTGATTCCAATGTAGAATTATCAGGATTTAGT
>CAZOHX010000098.1:0-7723 GCA_964579315.1 uncultured Saprospiraceae bacterium | reverse complement strand
CCTTTCTCAATATCTGTGGTAGCCGTTGTGGATTCAATCACACCGATACTCATTCCAAGTGCATTACCACTTTCATCATTGACTATGGTCGTAATCCCATCATTGTTAAATTCAAAAATATTTTTTAAATTATTTAATCGTTCGTTTGCCACAAATTTTAATTTAAAGAGATAATTGTTACTCGCATAACTAATACCACGTCCTGTAAGACTAAACCAACTCAACTTGATGTTGCCATTTTCAGCATCTTTATCACCTATAGCCAATGATTTTAATGGATCAACGACACTTGTTTGTACTTCCGATAAACTTATTTTTTCAGAATCAAAATGTAAATTCCCTTGCAAACTCACTAATTCATTAAAATTAGCACTCGTGAAAGTAACCTCAAAGCTTTCTCCTATTTCTACCGATTGGTCTGTTATATTCAATTCTAATTGCTCATCATATCGATCATCATCCGCTGCTTGAAATCCATTGGGATTGGCTTGTCCTAAAATATCCCCAACTTTTACGCCCACAAAATTTACTTGGGCTTGCTCTCCTGACATCATTGTTTCAGAATTGTCATACGGAAAGACATTATAAGCATCAAAATCAGTTGGCATATTATTATTCTCTGATACGAAAACCCATGATGGACATCCACTAAAATTCTCATTTGTACCGATAATTAATTGCTGTATTACAAATAAATCAATCGTACTAAAAGATCCACTACAATCTGCATCTCCTGCAATCACTTGATAAGGTGATGTAATCTCATCTGGATCAAATCCCAAAATAAAGCGTTGTCCAGCAAATAATGCATAGGTTGAAAGACCATTGCCATCATTGATATCCTTATCTGCCGAAATTTCGACCATGCTCCCCGTTGGAATATTTGGAATATTAAATAGTCCTGCTTCATTCGTAGTTTCATTCAATAAGAAACCTGTGCCCGTCAAATTAATATCAACATCACCAATCCCCTCTCCCCAATAAGTGGCTACTTTTCCAGAAATAGCTGTTTCTGTTGGAATTGTAATTTCTCCTGTAGATGTTACATACGGAATAGCCGTAACCACACCATTGACCATACTTCCTACTTCAACAGGCAATGGAGAATTGACAAATCGTACTGTAGTTGCACCTCCTGCATTTCCAATCAATTTGACATTCACATAAAACAAAATATCATTGTCATTTATAGAAATTCCTTGCCCATTATTGGCATAATAATTAAATGTATTATTTACTGCAAAAAATTGGGGTGCTATGACGCCACTTGTAAGCCCGACTATCTCCCCTATATTTGCATCATCAACTTGAAATGAACCTGCCAAGGAAACTAACAAATTACAATTTTTAACCGTTACAGGTATTTCTACAATAGTATTGGATGGCCCTGTTGCATTGTCAATGTCTAATACAACATAACTTCCCGATACAGAGATAGTTACATCTTTACAGTTGGTATTATTTCCACAAGAATTGGTTACTGTAAGACATACATTGTAGGTGCCTTCTGCTTGGTATTCATGTATAGGATTTACATCCGTACTTTGAGTGCCATCTCCAAAAGTCCATGTATAATTCCCTGAAGTTCCCGTATTTGTAAAGGTAGCTGTATAATTATCTGTCACAAAATCAAAGTTGGAAATAGGTGCTCCAGCATTATTATTAATATCTTTGGAAGTTGAATAAGAACAACCTTGGGCATCTGTAATAGTTACTTGATAAGTACCATTTGGTAAATTATTTAAGGTGAAATTATTACTAGATACAGTCGCTGTATTGGATTGTGGTCCTGTCCATGCAATAGTATAATTAGGATTTCCGTTATTCATTGCTATATAAATAACTCCATCATTATTTTGACAAGAACCATTGGTCGATGTGACAGTTACATTTAACGCTTCACTTCCTTGTAATTCCACGGATTGTACAATTTGACAACCATTGGCATCTGTCACTGTGACGGTATAATTTCCAATAAACAATCCCGTAATATCATAAAACCCTTTATTCGTAGAATCGTTTCCTGATGCTGTTCCAGACCATGCAATTGAGTAAGGAGCTTGACCATTTGAAAAGTCTAGCCAAATACTACCTGCTACGCCACAATTACTATCGGTCAACGTAAACTGCACATCTAGTCCTCCACCTACATTGTTGATTTCTACATTTCGATATTTTGAACAGCCCGCTGCATCTACAACTGTGATGGAATAAGTACCTGAAACTAAATCTGTTAGTACATAATGAGCATCATTGGAAGTAATCGAATTGGTTTGTGGACCATCCCATGAAATGGTATAATAGGGTTGTCCATTTGAAATATTTATATCAATGCTTCCTGGAGTACCACAGCTTATATGAGTAGGAATAGTTGTAAAATCCAAATTGCTATTATCCGTACCGACCGTTACTGTTTTTGAAACTGAACATCCATTGGCATCTGTTACAATAATGGTGTAACTTCCTGCATCTAGCCCATTGATATCCCAAGAATGGGTACTAATGGTTTTTGTATTTCCTGATCCCCATGTGATGGTGTAATCCGCCGTACCGCCACTTATATCCACCCAAATGGATCCTTTTGCATTACATTTTGTATTGGTAACCATCGTTGCGATTGCTAAATCACTGTTGATGGAAGATACTGTTTTAATATTAGTGGTAGAACAACCAGATCCATCGGTTACAACAATAGAGTAAGTTCCTTGAGCTAAATTTTTGATCAAATAAGTATCATCATCAACGACAGTAGCTCCGTCATTATCTGAATTTGCACAAGTAGTACAATTCCATACTACTGAATAATTAGGTGTACCTAAATTCATTTTAACTAAAATAGATCCATTTCCAGCACAATTTCCATTATTTACGGTCGTAGTTAAATTAAAAAGATTGGTACTATAAACTGAAAGCAATTGAGTCGTGCTACATCCATTGGCATCGGTCACCGTAATCGAGTAATGTCCGCTAGTTAAATTGGATATGTCATGGGAATAATTGTTAATAGTGGTTGAATCGGTCTCAGGACCAGCCCATTTAATAGTAAAAGGAGTAACTCCACCTGTTATTTCTAACCAGATAGAACCCTGCTCTCCACATGTACCATTAGTAGGTGTAGCCACCACACTCAATTGCTCATCAGAATTATTTAATGTAATTTGTTTTATAATATAACATCCTGTATTGTCTGTAATTTTTAAAGTATAATCACCCGATGGCAAGTCATTCAGATCAAACCAAGGAGATGTTTGGGTGATTGAACCTGATGTTGAATTTGGACCTGTCCAATCTAAAGTAAAATCGGGTTCACCTGTTTTTACATCTACCCAAATGGTACCGCCATGTCCACATGCTCCTGGTGCTGCCCCCATTACAAAAGTAATATTCGAAGCGGTATTATTTAATGTAATGGTCTTTGTAAGACTACAACCTGTATCATCGGTAACGGTTACTTCATATATTCCTGAAATCAATGATGTAATATTATACCAATTTTCACTTGTAGTTGTACTTCCCGATGTCGCTGTTGTCGGCCCTGTCCATGCGATGGTAAAATCAGCCGTTCCAGATGTAATATCTACTAAAATTTTTCCTGTACTTCCGCATGCACCTGGAACAGTATTCAAAGAAAAGTTTACCACTGAATTTTGATTGACCAAAGTCACAGATTTTGTTTGAGAACAACCCAAAGTATCCGTTACCAAAATCTCATATGTTCCAGAAACTAAATCATTAATATCAAAAGTAGATGACAAACTTTGTGCATTGTTGGAAGAAGGCCCCGTCCAACTAACATTATATGGTGCTTGTCCACCTACAAAATCTAATTTAATCTTTCCATTTTCACCGCAAGTTCCTGCAATAGGTGTCGCATTAAAAAGATTAGATGAAGATGAATTATTTATCGTTGCCGTAGTGGTTGCATCACAACCATTTCCATCTGTAACAGTTATATTGTAAGTGCCTGTTGCTAAATTGGATATTTGATAGTTTATACCCGTTGAAACATCATTTCCAGAAGAGGGCCCATCCCATTGAACCGTATAAGGGCTTTCGCCTTCGTGCATATGAACAACTATTTGTCCAGATGAGCCACATGAACCGTTAAAATTAGATGTGTTAATATAAAAAGAAGAAGGCTCTCCTGTTAAAACGACATCATGTGTACTCGAACAGCCATTGGCGTCGGTGATAGAAATCCAATAATTTCCAACAGGAAGATGCGTAATATCATAACCACTATTGGACGTAGTTGCATTACCAATTGCTGCTCCTGTCCAACTAATTGTATATGGAGCTACACCACTATTCAAATCCACCCAAATAGATCCATACCCACAATTGCCCGAAATAGGCGTAGCTGTTGTCATCAATGAAGTTGTGCCATTAGAAATCGTCACTACCTTGTAATGAGTACAACTATTGGCATCCACTATATTGATGGTATATGTTCCTGAATTTAAATTCTGAAGCGTATAGGTGTTGGTTGATATTTGCACACTACCTGAGCCATTGGGTCCGTTAGGTCCATTCCAAGAAATTTGATAATCTGGAGTACCATTATTGATGGTTATATCAATAGAGCCTTTTTGACTACATATTCCATTATGAGGCGTTACGGTAAAAGATAAATCTGAACTTTCAATTACTACTGTTTTTGTTTGTGAACACCAATTACCATCTTCAATAGTCACTTGGTATGAACCTGCGGGTAAATTTTGAATCCAAAATGCACTTGATGTTGCATATCCTGTTTTATTTACGGGTCCTGTTATACTTACCGTATAATTTGGGACACCATTGGTAGTTTGAACCATTATTGCCCCCAATTGCCCACAGGCTGCACTGGTCGGAACCGCTGTAAAATCAAAATTGTTATTTTCTTGCTCAATCGTTACTTGATGAGTATCTGAACATCCATATTTATCGACTATTTTCAACGTATATGTTCCTGCTGGTAAGTCAATAATATCAAACGAAGTAGCATAAATTAATCGAGTTGTACCCGAGATTTGTCCCGTTAAATACCCCCTAAAAGGAACACTTCCCCCATTGGTAACTACGTGTATTTTTCCTTTTGTACTACAAACCGCATTGACAGGAGTTGCTACAAAAGAGAAATTACTTCCATCTTGAACTTCAATTTCTTTGGTGTCTGAACATCCATTGACATCTGTTTTAGTGACCGTATAGACACCACTTGGTAAATTTGGAATTGTTGTCTGATTTGAACTGGTAGAAATACTATTGGACACAGGACCCGTCCAAGAAACAATATAACTTGGGGTTCCGCCCGTTGAAGTCACCACGATTTTCCCCGTATTTTGTCCACAATTGGATTGGGTAGAAACACAATTGATACTTAAATCACATGAAGAAACGCAATCTACGGTTAAAGCATATTCTCCAGAAGCCCCATTATATCCATCTACTACTACGTAATAGGTACCTGCGGGTAAATATGTGCTGATGTGCTCACTTGCACTACCAGGATTAGAACTATAATCAAGACATCCACCTCTATCACAAGAATTCAATAAAAATAATTCAAGATTTGCATTCCACATATCTAGACTAATATCTACATTTCCCGTTGCAGTCGTTGTAAAAGTATGTACAACTTCAGGCCCATTATTTTCTACATTTTGAACATTTCCTGTACAAGAATATAGAGATACATTGTTTTGACCATTTACGGTGGTGCCATTATAAGTATTTCCACAAGAAAGCTCAACGGCATCGCTACAATCCAAATAACCACAATTCACTTCAAGTCTAAAATCACCAACCACACCCGCATATTGAGCATCTACCACAATGTAGTAAGTACCAATTGGGGCATCTTCATAGACGATTCCTTCATTATTTGAATATTTATTATCGGTAGTACTAGACTTAATACATGAAACAGCACTACAATCACCAGCCAATAAAAATAAATCTAAATCTACATTGGGTGTTAATATTTCTAATCCAATTTGCAAATCCCCAGCACTTGTTTTTGAAATCACATATACTTTATCATTACCTTTAAACCACGTATCGCTACAATTGGGATAGTTTTCTATATCATTTCCTGCACCAGTAGTCGTTTCATAAGCAAAGAAATCTCCACACTGAATAGGAACAGCCTCACTACACCATGCACTACTTGCTCCTGCATTTGCACCACATGCACCCGTTGTAAAAGACTGAACTCCTGCGGATTGAGCCGCTGCTGAATTTGGATAGGTCACTCCGTTACAACCACATACAGGGTCAAACGTAGCTACATTTACTGCACTCGGATCCATTTGCTCTGGATCAACACATGCAGAAGAACAACTTCCTGCGGTATAAAAAACTATACCCGATGCTTCTGCCGCACAGGCATTTTTATAGGTAATTCCATTACAACCACATACAGGTTCATCTGTATCATCACAATTGGATTTCATCAAACCCGTACTTTCGTCATATTTTGTATGTCCTGACGCAAGAATATAATCGACATCATAGCAATCTGTAGATGTAGGACATTGTCCTGGAACATAACTTTGTACTCCTGATGCCTTTGCTTCACACTCATTTTTGTAAGTGACGTTATTACAACCACAAACGGGTTCATAGGTCTCACCACAATCTGCCAAGGCCGTTAAATTTATATCATCAACATTTATACAATCACTAAAACCAGTACCATGTACATAGCTAAATTGACCTGCATGCTCTGCAAAACAGCTATTCAAATACGTTTCACCATTCAGAGCCACAACAGGATTTACAACTGTAGGACAAGATACGGGAGAGCGATTTCCCTTTGAAATCAGCACAGATGTAGATGCATCTGAACCTAATGCAATAGCACGTGCTTGCAAATTTTTATCAATCACTAAAACACTATCAATAGTAATATGAAACGTATCTACTTCATAAGGTGTAATCACAATATCATCCACTCCAATAACGAATACTCCTAATTCACCAAATCCCGAATCTATATTTGCATTATTTATTCTTGAAATACCAAAATTAGCAAGTCCAGTTGCATCATCATTATATATTATGGATTTTGTATCATTTCCAGATGGATCAATCCAAGTATTATTTGTTTTGTTAAATACAATATCTGCATTATCTTCAACTAAATTTGAAGAATAAGTAAAATGAACCGCCAATCCATAAAAATCATTTATAGGAAGTGAAGCAGAACCTAAATCAAGTTTAATCTCAATCGTATCGCCTTCATATGCCATCGTAGTAGATGGAGTAAGAATCAAAGGTGGATCGGTACCCACTATTCCTTCTGAATAACCTTCTGGAGTCGGATTAGAAACAGTGTGCTCTAGACCATTGTTAGATGTAAGTCCTAAATCATAATCTGATGAATCAACTACTCCATTTCCATTGCAATCTGCTTTTGCAAAATTGATACTTGTAGAAAAAGAATTTGACCAAAGTTGATTGACATCATGAGATTGCCATAGCGTAGTGATGGTATCTCGCTGTGGACCTGTAGCACCTTTGGCAACGCCATAGTAAAGTAAATCAACTGCATTTACTTGTCCGTTTTCGTTGATATCTCCTGGCCAAACGGTTTGTCCATTTAACATACTTATACAAAATATGCTAATAATAAGGGAAAGTTGTAAGATTCGTTGCATAGCCTTTTTTTGGTTATTTGACTAATTTTGTATTGCAAAGGTAACAATTATAACGAGTTGGCTCAACTACATTTTTATCT
>CAZOHX010000097.1:0-7747 GCA_964579315.1 uncultured Saprospiraceae bacterium | reverse complement strand
TTTATTAAAAACCTGTTCAAAATCGAATAAAACTGACGGATCTGCATTTTCATTGATACAAATTCCTGCAGATGTATGCTTTATAAATGCATGAAACAAACCCACTTTGGGAAGTTCCACTTTGTTTAATATCACATCTGTAATAAGATGAAAACCACGTGAGTAAGCAGGTAAAATAATTTCGTATTGAGTTATCATAGATTAATAAGATACATTTGGACAACGAATACTCCCAAAATAATAAACGACACTAATACCCATCATCGCATAAAAATCTTTATCTTCTGCATTTCCTCGCTGATGCCCAGGAATACCTACTGCATTTGGAGATACTTCACCCGACCGATCCGACAACTCCACCGCTAAAGAACCGTGAAGTGCTGCCAAATTATCAAATTCGGGATACTTACCACTCACATCATCCAAAAAATCTGTATATAAATATCTTGAACTAAATTCTAATTCCAAACTCCATTCAAAATTAAATGAAATTTTCACTCCTAAACCATAAACCAGTCCTCCTTGAGTCAAATAGTACTCTTCTCCTTTAAATTGCCCCTCTGTCCCAAGAGGATTCAAGTCTGCCCAAGTATCATAATTTCCATCCCCATTAGAATCATAATTTGCTTGTGGATTAAAATGAAAAACATTTAGTCCTGCAAAAACATATGGCGTATAAAACTCTTTAACACTACCATGATTGTAGGGTAGAAAATTAAATTCAAACTGACCGACACCATCTAAGACATTTGACCTAAAACTCAGATTTCGTATTTTTTGAAAGGTATTATCAGAAAATTTATCTGAGCCACTTATATTTAAATAATTTAGCCCCAATTTAAATGCCAATCGATTATTGAAATTATATCTCATAAAGCCACCACCCGCAGCTCCAAGAGAGTTTAATTCAAAATTGGGATTTAAATCACCAAAATAATGTGACGTACCCAACCAGCCACCTACTTCCCAACCCCTTTGTGCGTTAGAAACCAATGCTGTTGAAAGTATGATAAGTATTAATATTATTTTTTTCACGGATTACAGTTTTAAAATCAAGTGTGCAAAGTTAGATTTTAACGATGAAAGAAGTGTATTAGTGCCTAAAATTATTTTAAAAAATTATTTTTTATGCTTTTGAAAAGTAGATGGACACATTTTTTACATATATTTAATATTTATACTTGCAATATTTATTCCAAATTAATCCAATACAATTGTGGATTTTTCGTTTCTTTGTATTAACATTTTCATCAAACTAAAACTTTACATATTATGAAACCAATAATCAAAGCAATTCTATTTCTGACCGTTATTTTTCTTGGCACCTCGTGTGTAAGTAAAAAACAGCTTCTAAGTGTTCAATCTGAATTAGATATGGCCAATACAAAACTTAGAAAATGTGGCGAAGATCTTCACAAATATCTAAATGAAGTTTCGGCTTGTAATCAAGAAAAATCCAATCTTAAAACTAAATTGAAATTGCGTCAAGAACAAATCGATGACCTAAAAGCTCAATTAGCCGATGCAAAAAACTTTAGGAATCAACAACTTGATCAAGTAAAAGATCTGACGGTTTTGACTCAATCTGCAAACAACAACATAGAAAAAACACTAGCACAATTGGAGCAAAGAGATCAATACATCCATTTATTACAAGCTGCTAAAACAAAGGCTGATTCAGTAAACCTAGCACTTGCTGTCAATCTGAAAGGGGTTTTGAAAGAAGGTTTATCAGATGACGATGTTGAAATCAAAGTAGATAAAACGGTAGTTTTCATAAACCTATCTGATAAAATGCTTTATCAAAGTGGGAGTGCTGTGCTCACTTCAAGAGCAGAAGAAGTCCTCGGCAAAATTGCTAAAATAATTGAATCTAAACCCGATTTAGAAGTTATGGTAGAAGGTTATACGGATAATATTTCTATAAAAACTAGTTGTATCTCGGATAATTGGGATCTAAGTGTGAAACGAGCTACAGCCGTGGTTAGGGTTTTACAACATAAATACAATATCGACCCCAATAAGTTAATTGCTGCAGGGCGTGGAGAATATAACGCATTGGCAACCAATGATACTGCTGCGGGTAGAGCCATAAATCGAAGAACTCGTATTATCATTATGCCTAAGCTCAATCAGTTTTATGATCTTCTGGATCCTGAAAAGGCTAATAAGTAAGTAGTACTATTAGATTAATCCAATAAATTTGGCACACAATCATAAAAAAAGGCAATGAATCAAATTCATTGCCTTTTTTTATTTCTGATTTTATCAATTCATACGAATTTCATCATTCAAATGATCATGAAATTTATATTCCAATAAATGAAAATCATGATTAGGCACTATTTTCACCCATTTATAATACATTTTATACCATTTACGTTGAAACTTCCAAAAATCATCTTTTAAGTAGGCAGCAAGATATGGATGAGCCGAAATAACAATTTTTTCTTTAGGACGAGATTTAAAAATGAAATCCAAATCTCTCTCTAATTCATCGACAACTAAGATAGATGCATTTATTCTACCACTACCATCACAAGTAGGACATACTTCTGCCGTATTTATATTCACTTCTGGTCGTACCCGTTGTCGAGTAATTTGCATTAATCCAAATTTACTCAATGGCAAAACGGTATGTTGTGCACGATCATTCTTCATAGCTTCCCTCATAGCTGTCACCAATTGCTTTTTATGATCAGCCACTCTCATATCAATAAAATCCACGATAATCAATCCGCCCAAATCTCGTAACCGAAGTTGTCTAGCAATTTCTTGTGCGGACTCTAAATTAATAGACAAAATAGAGTCTGCCTGATTTTTCTTTGCCATTTTATGACCACTATTCACATCTATGACGTGCATAGCTTCTGTATGCTCGATGACGAGATAGGCACCCGAAGCCATTGTTGCCGTTTTTCCAAAAGACGATTTTATTTGCTTGGTAATCCCATATTTTTCAAAAATAGGAGTACTTGACTTATGATGCGTTACAATTTTTTCTTGTTCTGGAGATATTGATTTTAGATAGGTAACAATATTATTGTACATATCTCTATCATCCACAACAATTTTATTAAATGAATCCGTCAACATATCTCGAAGGATACTGGTCGTTTTGTCTATTTCACTCAACAATTTTTTAGGAGGAGTTGCTCCTTTTAAATCTGTAGAAATGGTTTCCCATTTGTCAAGGAGACTACTTAGCTCCTCATGTAAATCCGCTACTTTTTTACCTTCCGAAGCTGTTCTAACGATGATACCGAAATTCTTTGGACGAATACTTTCTATCAACACTTTTAATCGTTTCCTTTCTTCATCATTACCAATTTTTTTTGAAATGGCAACAATATTAGAAAAAGGCGTCAATACCAAATACCGCCCTGGTATAGTGATTTCACAACTCAATCTTGGACCTTTGGTCGAAATTGGCTCTTTCAGAATTTGTACGAGTACAAAGTCCTTTTTGGACAAGACTTGATCTATCTTACCTGTTTTAACAATTTCAGGTTCAAAAGTAAAATTATCTAAACGATGCGTAATATTTTTACCCGAAATCCCTTCATTAGTGTATTTCACCAACGAACGTAGCTTTGGTCCTAAATCAGTATAATGTAAAAACGCATCTTTTTTGTGACCGATATCTACAAAACAAGCATTGAGACCGGGCATCAATTTCTTAATCTTACCCACAAAAATATCTCCTACAGTAAATTTTGTAGTTGTCTTTTGATCGTGTAACTCTACAATCTTTGAATTTTCAATCAGAGCCACCTTCACTTCTGTCGATGTTGAATTTATTATTAGCTCTTTTTGCACAGTTTTTTTTTAGCAACATTTCAGAATCATCCGAAATATAGTTGAAAATAAAAAAAGCAGTAACAACGAGATGATGTATGTATTTGGAACAATGCTAGTCACTTTGATATTGTATTCAAAGTATTTTAAAGGTATCAATTTAACTAAACCACAACTGGCTAAACAAATTACTCGTTTAGCTAGCTGTTTTGAAGTACAAACTTTAAGTCTTCAAACCTTAGACTCTTTTCTACCTATTAAAAATAGCAAAAAGTCTAGATTAATAAGATATAACTTACATAAATTTCAGAAAGGATTGCTCCTATAAATACATCCAATCGGAGATTACTTCTTCTTCTTATGTCTATTCTTACGTAATCGTTTCTTACGTTTGTGAGTTGCTATCTTATGTCTTTTTCTTTTCTTTCCACAAGGCATATTAAATGTCTTTTAAATTTTAAAAATCTTAATTATCTTGAGCATTTCTTTGAGAATACTTCCGCTTTTTCTTGATTTCCAATTCTATTGTATGCATCTGCCAAAAGGCATATTGCAGTAGAATTTTCCGCATCCAAAGCCAAAACCTTCTCAAGTCTTGCTATTGCTTTTTTTAGTTGATTGGTCTTTAAACCAAGCCTACCCAATGTCAATAATACTGAAATATTATCTGGGTATTTTTTATTTAAGTCCAAAAGCATCATGATTCCCTTCATAGGAGTATCTTTTGGAGCATTTTCTACATAAACTAAAGCTAAATTTAACTTATGATTTATATTATCTGAATCAAGCGATATTGCATTTTCAAAAGCTTTTACCGCATGTTCTGTACAATATTTTTTTTCTAACTCTGTTTTTGCTTGTCTCAAGCCAATCAAAAATGTTGTGCCAGCTATAGACCAACTCTCATCAGTAGATAAAGAAACCGCAATTTTTTCTGCATAATGCCCAGAAATGATTGGTTTATCATATTTATACCAAGCACTTGCCAACTCCTTTAAAATGACCACTTTTTGAGTATCATTTACGCTTCTTAGTTTTTCTTCTTCTAAATTAATAAAAGTCAATTTAGCAGGTTCTATACTTGATTTCGCTTTTTTCAAAAATGGAGCAATATCAATACCTGTTGTTTCTAAATTTCGTTTTTTATCAATCTTATCTTGCTTACTAGCACGAATATCTGTACCAAAATACAACCCTAAAAAAAAGAGTCCACTGAAAATAAGAGTTATTAATTGTTTTTTTGTCATCAATGTTGTTTCCTATTCTTCTGTCACTTTTACGTTTTCTTTCACCTCATCGACAAATACCTTAGCAGGTTTAAAGCTAGGAACAAAATGTGCTGGAATTTCAATAGATTCATTCATCTTAATGTTTCTACCTATCTTTCTAGCTCTTTTCTTTAAAATGAAAGATCCAAATCCTCGGATATAAACATTTTCACCATCCGATAAAGAATGCTTAACCTCCTTAAAAAATGCTTCCAAAGAGACCAATACATCTACTTTTGGCACACCCGTTTTCTCAGCGATATTTGTTACTAAATCTGCTTTTCTCATGTTTTTTTTAGTTGATTCATAAATAATTGCTATAGATTATTCATCATTATGGTTAGGAAACGCAAATTTCGTTATTTTTTTCATCTAATGAAAGTTATTTGCCACTTTTATTGTAAATATTTACGATTTTAGCCATATATCACTGATTTAGAATGTAAAAAATACGTTTTTTCGTACTAAGTTAAAAGGCTTTTCTTACATTTGTCCTTCATAAACAAAATATATATGCTACTTTCAATGACAGGGTATGGTGGAGATACTCAAACTTATTTAGATAAAACCATCACTGTAGAGGTAAAATCATTAAATAGTAAGATGACAGATCTTAGAATCAAGCTTCCAACTATCTATAAAGATAAAGAATTTGAGTTGAGAAAATACTTGAAAGGATATGTGCATCGTGGAAAAATTGAGATGTCAATTTCTTCAACTTCAACTCTTGGAGATGATGTATATAAGCTCAATGCGGTATTGTTTAAAGCTTATTATTCAGAAATTCAAAATTTAACAAAATCCTTAGGCGGTAATACGGGTGACGTAGTTTCTGCCATTTTGCGTTTACCGAATGTAGTGGCATTAGATGATGCAAAAATAAGTGATGAAGAATGGAATATTGTTCTTAAAACAGTCACCAATGCTATCACCAACCTTAATCAATTTCGACTGGATGAAGGAAAAACCATTGAATCTGATTTAATAGGAAGAATCAACGCCATTTTAGAATATCTCCATGCATTGGTGCCATTTGAGCAAAAAAGATTGCCTGTCATTCGTGAAAGAATGCAACGAAATCTAAATGAATTCATGGCTCGTGAAAATGTCGATAAAAATCGGTTTGAGCAGGAAGTACTTCACTATATTGAAAAAATCGATATCAATGAAGAAAAAGTTAGATTAGAACAACATTGTAAATATTTTTTAGAAGAATTAGCATCTGACGAAATTCAAAAAGGTAGAAAACTAAATTTTATTAGTCAAGAAATGGGTCGTGAAATTAACACGCTTGGTTCAAAAGCTTACTCATCTGACATTCAGAAATTTGTTGTCAAAATGAAAGATGAATTGGAAAAAATAAAAGAGCAAATAGCTAATTCTGTTTAATTCAATTGGTTCTTTGACAAAATCTCATGCTTATAAAAAAGCAAATTATGTCACAGAACAATTTCTTTTTTAAAATATAAATTAGTACACTATTAAATGAATATTCATACAAAATAATTTCATTATGGCAAAAATAAGAGGACGAGGAAGAGTAATCATCATCACAGCACCAAGCGGTGCAGGTAAAACAACTATAGTTAGACATCTTATTGAAAAATTTTATTTCGTAGGTTTTTCTGTTTCTGCTACAAATCGTAAACCCCGTGCCCATGAAATTGACGGCATCGATTATTATTTTTATACTACGGATGGTTTTCAAGATTTGATAAAAAATAAAAAATTGATTGAATGGGAAGAAGTTTATGAAAATCAATATTATGGGACGCTTACAAGAGAAATCCTCCGTATTTGGAAAAAAAATCAAGCTATTATTTTTGACGTAGATGTAAAAGGTGCAACTACCTTAAAAGAAATATTTAAGGACGATGCTTTAGCTATTTTCATCAAACCACCATCTATTGAAGAACTTCTTGAACGACTAAAAAATCGAAAAACAGAAACACCTAAAAGTCTTGCAAAAAGAATCAAAAGAGCCAAAAAAGAATTAACTTACGAAAATACTTTTGATAACGTGGTTGTAAATGATGATTTAGATAAGGCTTTTGCTGATGCGGAACAATTAATTATTGATTTCTTGGATGGATAATTTCAATAGGAAGATTATCATTTTTTTTGCCTTTGAAAATTTTACTAAAAATCAAAGTATCATTTTGCGTTTTTCGACCTTTTATCGCATATTTTAGTAAATAAAGTGACAAAATTAAACTTTTTACTATCATTTTTGCTTTTTATTTTGTATATTGAATTTGATTACATAATAAACGATAGCCCTTATTTTCCTACAAGTAGTTGAGAGAATACTTTTTTAGTCAAAAGATTCTGTTCTCATCAATTACAAACGTGAATTTATTATTTCAAAAAACAAATACACTGGAGATGCTATATAAACTATTTTTTCTTGGACTGCTTTTGAGCTTAAATATATCTTTAAATGCTCAAGGAAACTATGCATTAAAAGGTGCTCCACAAAATAGACTTGGGATTGTTTATGATAAAGAATTTTCTGCTTCATTCACGCTGCACACCAATGGTTTTGCTCTCTCTATCGATAAAGGAAAAATTAAAACGTATTATAAAACCAAGTATTATCACTTTGGAATTGGTGAAATAAAACATCCCAAAGAATATAAAAATAGACAAACTTTCAGTAATTCTGGAGCATCTCAATTAAG
>CAZOHX010000096.1:0-7749 GCA_964579315.1 uncultured Saprospiraceae bacterium | reverse complement strand
ACTAAATATACACTTTTATGGCTGATATCATTCAGCTTTTACCAGATTCTATTGCCAACCAAATTGCGGCAGGCGAAGTTGTACAACGACCCGCATCAGCCGTTAAAGAACTTTTGGAAAATGCAATTGATGCAGGTAGCACTGAAATTAAATTGTTTCTAAAAGATGCAGGCAAGACATTAATCCAAGTGATTGATAATGGCTGTGGTATGTCCGATACGGATGCTCGGATGAGTTTTGAACGACATGCCACATCAAAAATACGCACTACCAATGATTTATTTGCCATACGCACTATGGGTTTTCGGGGAGAAGCTTTGGCTTCAATTGCGGCTATTGCACATGTTGAGTTGAAAACTCGAAGACAAATTGATGAATTAGGAACAAAAATCATCATGGAAGGGTCAAAAGTACTTAGTCAAGAAGTATGTCAATCACCATCAGGTACGAGTATTCAAATCAAAAATCTTTTTTATAATATTCCTGCTCGTCGCAAGTTTTTAAAATCAAATGCGGTAGAGATGCGTCACATCGTAGAAGAATTTCAAAGGATAGCATTAGCAAATCCAGATATTTTCTTTTCGATGCATCACAATAATTCTGAAGTTTTTCATTTGCCAAAAGGCAATATTCGACAACGAATAGTCAATGTATTTGGAAAATATAGCAATAAAAAACTAGTACCCATCGAAGAGCACACCGATGTCATTGGATTAAAAGGCTTTATCGGTAAGCCAGAATTTAGTAAAAAAACAAGGGGAGAACAGTATTTTTTTGTAAATAATCGTTTTATCAAAAGCCCCTATTTACATCATGCAATTATGGCTGCCTATGATGATTTGATTCAATCAGATACTTATCCATTATATGTCGTCTTTTTAGAAATTGATCCAGAAAAAATTGATATAAATGTTCATCCAACCAAACAAGAAATCAAGTTTGATGATGAAAAATTAATTTACAATTATCTGAAAGTTACTATCAAACACGCCTTGGGGCAATACAGCATCACTCCGTCCTTGGATTTTGAAAGAGAAGGGAGTATGACACCTTATAATACAGAAGCGAGTTCATCCAATAATCGAATAGAACGTCCTAAATCACTAGATTTCGGAAATTCCAATTTCAAAAAAACAGACACAGATGATCAAGCAGAAAAGCAAAGAAAAAAGAATAACCAACAAAATTGGCAACAATTATATCAAGGTTTGCAAAAGATGCAGTCTGAAACTGTAGATGATACTGAAAATTCTGACACGAATGATAATACCGTCACCATCAATAGTAAATGGAGTGAAAATCATCCAATTGATGACAATTCTAAATCATTTTCTCAAGAAGTAAGAGCAGCCTATCAGGTACACGGAACTTATATCATTAATCAAATAAAATCTGGATTTTTAGTAATCGACCAGCAAGCTGCACATCAACGCATACTATATGAACAATATTTAGAATCATTACAAAAAAAACAAGTTTCTACCCAAAAAGAGCTATTTCCAATAGAAATTATACTCAATAAAGACGATATGCCCATTTTCAAAGAAATGCTTCCAAAAATTCAGAAGTTAGGCTTTGAAATAATCATTGTCACTGAAACAAATATTGAAGTACATGGCATACCCGCTGATATTTCTAACGATTTTGACATCAAAAGCTCTATCGAATTTTTATTAGAACAATACAAGATGAATCTAGATTTAGATTTGAATATCAATGAAACCATTGCAATGGCTATGGCGAAAAGCACAAGTATCAGACATGGCAAAAAAATGACAGAAATGGAAATGAAAGTACTCATTGATCAACTTTTTGCTTGTGAAATGCCATACAAAAGTCCTTTTGGTCGAAATTGTTTCATTACCATAGAACTTGATGAATTACATCAGCGTTTTAGCAATTAATTGTATATTGCGAATTATTGCTAAGACATCGAACAAAACAATAAGATGTAAACACAATTATCTTTATGAAAAAGAATTTCATCAGCCACGACAAAATTATTTATAATGAATAGAATAACAGAAGTAGTTAAAACTTTATTGATTATCAATGTAATCATGTTTTTTGGAACAAACATGTTATCAAATGAAATGAAATATAGTTTAATGCTATATTTCCCAACTTCCCAATTTTTTCAACCCTTTCAATTGGTCACTCATATGTTTATGCATGGCTCTAGGAGTCATTTATTTTTCAATATGTTTGCCCTATTCATGTTTGGTCCACCGCTTGAAGCACTATGGGGTCCTAAGAAATTTTTATTTTTCTATCTTTTTACGGGATTTGGAGCATTGGCACTACATTTAGGAGTAACCTATATCGAATTACAAAACGGATCTATTCCCACAAATGCCATCAATATTCCGATGCTAGGAGCATCAGGAGCTGTTTTTGGTTTATTAGCAGGATTTGGAATGAAATACCCCAACACCGTTTTACAATTATTATTTCCGCCCATTCCAATAAAAGCCAAATATTTCGTCTTAATCTATGCAGGTTTGGAACTATTTTTGGGAGTTAGTGGAGTACAGCCTGGCGTTGCACATTTTGCCCATATCGGAGGAGCATTATTTGGATATTTATTAATTCAGTATTGGCTAAAAACAGGCAAATAGTCAATCCTTTATAGAATGACATTTTATAACCAATAATGAGTAACAAGATATGATATTCAGCGTAATAAACTGAGTTAGAATCAATATAAAAAAAATGTTTAAAAGTCTTTGGCAAGATATTAAGAGAGAATATGAGAATGGTAATATGATTACAAAAATCATTCTTGTAAATATTGCGATATTTGTAGCAATTAATATCATGCACTTATTTTTTCCAAATTTTGGAGGACCAATCAACGAAAAGTATGTTGCTATTCGAAACATGTTTTGCATGTCATCCAGTTGGCAATTTGTACTATCACACCCATGGGTTATCATTACCAATATGTTTTTACATGAAGGGTTTATGCATATCTTATGGAATATGTTATTTCTCTATTGGTTTGGACGTATCGTAGGAGATTTAATTGGCAACCAACGAGTTTTACCCATTTATCTTTTAGGTGGTTTAGTTGCAGGATTCACATTTTTTATATCCATTAATGTATTAGGATATGGCGGTCCTGGAGTACATTATGCACTTGGAGCATCAGGTGCGGTAATGGCAATAGTTGCTGCAGCAGGAACGATTTCCCCTGATTATAACATGAGATTGTTACTGATAGGTGATGTAAAATTAAAATATGTAGTAGCCGTTTTAGTATTTCTAGACATTATTGCCACATCAAAAAATGTAAATACGGGTGGTGCTTTTGCCCATTTAGGTGGAGCGGCATTTGGATGGTTTTTTGTAAGACAATTGAGAGAAGGAACAGATTATTCTGTTCCAGTAAATCGTTTTTTCAATTGGGTTGGAAATATATTCAAAGCAAAAAAATCCAAATCCAAAATGAGAGTAAGTTATAAAAATCCAAATTATCAACAACAAGCATCAAGCGATACCGATACCTTTTCCCATCAAGAAAAATTGGATTCCATTTTGGACAAGATTCGTGAAAATGGATATGAAAAATTATCAGAAGAAGAAAAAGAATTTTTATATAATGCCAGTAGAAAATAACTACTTTTGTGCATCAAAGTAAGAGCAGAAAAAATGACTAAACTGAAATTATACAATAGCTTATCCAAGCAAAAAGAAGTTTTCAAACCAATCAAAGAAGGCTATATTGGAATGTATGTCTGTGGACCAACGGTTTATAGTGATGTACATCTCGGAAATGTAAGAACTTTTACAAGTTTTGATATTATTTATCGCTATTTATTATTTAAAGGATATAAAGTGCGATACGTAAGAAATATTACAGATGTAGGACACTTACTAGATGATGGAGAAGACCGAATGTCAAAAGGAGCAAGGCTAGAACAACTAGAACCCATGGAAATTGCTCAAAAATACAGCAACGGATTTCATGATATCATGCGACAATTCAATACGCTTCGCCCTAGCATCGAACCTAGAGCCACAGGGCATATTATCGAACAAATAGAAATGGTGCAAGCCATCTGGGACAAGGGCTATGCCTATGAATCCAACGGTTCAGTGTATTTTGACACGATAAAATTTGCAAAAGATTTTGATTACGGAAAATTATCTGGAAGAATAATTGAAGATTTATTGACAGAAACTAGAGATAATTTAAAAAATCAAAGTGAGAAAAGACATTCTTCAGATTTTGCAATTTGGATGAAAGCATCAGATGAACACATTATGAAATGGAATTCTCCTTGGTCTGTAGGTTTTCCAGGTTGGCATTTGGAATGTTCTGCTATGAGCACCAAATATCTAGGAGAGACCTTTGATATACATGGGGGTGGAAATGATTTAAAATTTCCACATCATGAAAATGAAATTGCCCAAAATGTAGGATCATGTGGACATGCCCCAGCCAATTATTGGTTGCATACCAATATGCTTTTGATGCATGGTAAAAAAATGTCTAAAAGTGATGGAAACACAATTTCTATTGCCGAATTATTGACAGGAGATAGTCCTCATGTTTCCAAGGCATATGACACCATGGTTGTCAAGTTTTTCTTTTTACAAAGTCATTATCGAAGTACCAACGACCTATCTGACGAAGCATTATTAGCAGCCGAAAAAGGGTATAATCGCTTGATGGATGCCAATAAGATTTTGCAAAAAATGGAAAATACTTCAGGAACTACATCCGATCTAGATAAAGAAATCAATAATTTAATGGATATGGCTTTTGCCGAAATGGATGATGATTTTAATACGCCCAAAGCACTAGCCAGATTGTATGAATTAGTTTCAAAAATAAATGGTATCAAAGATGGTCATTTGTCTATGAATGACATCACTGCCAACACACTTGAAAGATTAAAAAAGACGTTTACTTCTTTTATAAACGATATTTTTGGATTCACAGAAGTTGCTGAATCAAATGGCAACTCAATGGATGGAGTAATGGAATTATTAATCGACATTCGTCAAGAAGCAAGAAAAAATAAAGATTGGGGAACTTCAGATAAAATTCGAGACGGATTAAATAAAGTAAATATCGTTTTGAAAGATGGTAAAGATGGAACGAGTTGGTCTCAAAATTAACCTTTTTATATTTTAACAGTATATTATAATTAATGAAAATGAACAAACTACACCTAGTTATCATCCTTATGTCATTCACAATGCTATTTTCAAATTGTACGGGAGACCATAAAGATCATAATGCCAATACATCAACCACAATACCAAAAACAAATCAAAGAGCCATCCCCAAGTTTGATGCAAATAATGCCTATGATTTAATTGCCAAGCAACTTGACTTTGGAGCACGAGTACCAGGTACAGATGCACATAAAAATTGTAAAAATTGGTATGTAGAACAGTTTAAATCACTAGGGACAACCGTTATTGAGCAAAATTTTAAAGGTACCGTTTATACAGGAAAAACATTTGACTGTACCAACGTAATTGCACAAGTAAATCCAGATAAAAAAGAACGAATTGTAATTGCAACCCATTGGGATTCTAGACCTTTTGCAGATAGTGACCCCGACCCCAAAAATCATACAAAGCCAGTGATGGCAGCAGATGATGGAGCCAGTGGACCTGCCGTCATGTTAGAACTAGCAAAACAAATTCAAAAAAACGGAATTGATATCGGAGTAGATTTTGTCCTATTTGATTTAGAAGATTATGGAAAAGAGTCGGGTGAAAATGTCACTAGAGAAGAAGCCATTACAAATTCAGAAACATGGGCAATTGGATCAAAATACTGGGCACAAAATCTTCATAGACCAGATTACAAACCTATATTTGGGATTCTTCTGGACATGGTAGGATCAAAAAATGCCGTTTTCCCTTATGAAGGATATTCTTTGCAAGTGGTACCCGTTGTCACCAAAAAGATATGGCAATTGGCAAAAAATATGGGTAAAGGAAATTATTTCATTGCCAAAGAAGGCGGAATGATTACAGATGACCATATAAATGTAATTAAATATGCCAAAATCCCCATGCTAGACATTATCAATATGCCCAATAATGATAACCGTGGATTTGGAGATTATCATCATACCTTAGCGGACAATATGGATATTATTGATAAAAGAACTCTAGGAGCTGTGGGTCAAGTTTTATTAGCGGTTTTGTATCGTCAATCGAATGGAAATTTTTTATAATTTTTCAATCAAACAACCATATCAAATTTTCAAAATCCACCACTTTGTGGTCAACCACTTTTATTCCCTCACTTACAAGCAACTCTTCCATCAAAGTAGGCGTAGCAAAATGCAATCGACCAGATAACTCCCCTTTTCGGTTTACCACACGATGAGCGGGGACATCATCCATGAAATGACTACGATTCAATGCCCAACCAACCATACGAGCAGATCCCAATTCAAGATGATTGGCAATCACTCCATAATTGGTCACACGACCATAGGGTATAGATCGCACTAAATCATAAACTTGTTCATAATAATTTGGGTTTCCCATTTAGAGTTATTTTTTGTATTTGAATTCATTTCGTAAACTAAAAACTCAAAAAACATCTGCTTAATTTGGTTTTAAACTCCAAATATAAGTATTTTTGCAGACCAAAACTAAAAATAAAGGTGATCCATAAAAAAATAAAAGGAAGTCATATTACAAATTTGACAGACGCAAGATATTTTGCGGCTTGGGGGGCGGAGTGGTTAGGCTTTTGCCTTGACATTAATGCTGAAAAATATATCTCTCCAGATAAAATCATTGAAATAAAAGAATGGGTGGATGGGGCAAAAATCACCTTAGAATTTGGAAATCAATCCTTGGATGAAATTCAAGCCATTGTAGAAAAAATAAAGCCCCATACCATTGAGATTCCTATTGAAAATTTCACATCTCAATATTTTGATTTAAATGTAGAAATGATTTTGAGAATCGATTCTATTGCTAGCATGACATCTATTCTCGTCAACGAAAGTGTTTATTTTTTAATTGATTTTTCAAAATTGCATCTAAGTTGGGAAAAAATAAAAGCAAATCCAGAACTCTTAAATCTAATAATATCATTATCAAAACAAGTGAATTTGATTCTAGATATTAATTTCTCTAAAGAAAACATAGAAGAAATAATCGAAAAGATTCCTTTCTATGCCATGAATTTAAAAGGTGGCGAAGAAGAGAAAGTTGGATTCAAATCTTTTGAAATTTTAGATGATATATTGGAAATTTTGGAAGAATAAAGTTTATTTTTTCTCATTCAATGGATGATTAATCAAATCCAATAAATCTTCACAAGATGCTGGGTCATCGTGCATTTCATGAGCTACTTTCAATCCCTTTTTAGCATAATGCTTTGCACAACGTTTTTTACCTAATTTATAATACAAATGAGCTACCGCTTCATAACTGCTATACGACTTATCCAATTTTTTCGCTTTTTTTGCCAACTTTAGAGCTTGTTTCAATTGCGATTTATCGTCAGAAATTTTTGAAAACGTATAAGCTATTTCACTCAATTCAACGGGATCTTTACTAGGGAATTTCTTAAAATGATCCAAAACACTGGTGGCAAAATTGGGTCTATCTCCATGCTCTCGATAATATTTCAATCTATAATGAGATGCCAATCTTGGTCCTTTACTTGGATATAAAGCTAAAAATAGTTTTTGAATATCTTCTAAACTCGGCTCTGGCTCAGTGTCATAAATTCGTTTTTTAATCAATTCATCTATTTTC
>CAZOHX010000095.1:0-7765 GCA_964579315.1 uncultured Saprospiraceae bacterium | reverse complement strand
TTCTTTCCATTTTTGCGTTAAAAAATTCATACAGCGGCGGGGTTTTTTGTTACTTATATATTTGTTGTAAGATAATAATTCGATAATTATTTTGTAAATTGACCGACGAGGGGGATTGTTACTGAGTACATAGATACTGTCAAAAAGAGTTCCCCAAAGGTCAAATCCAATACGTGGTATATCTAGGCACATAGATGCCGTATTATGATAAGAAAGTATCATGATTTGACAATTTTTATCAATTTTAAAAATCATATTTCTATGGAATTAAACAGAATTTATTTAGGAATTGATGCGAGTAAAGGATATGCAGATTTTATTTTTTACACATCAAAAAAGGTTAAATTAGAAAAGGGCTTTCAGCTTGATGATAATATTGAAGGTCATCAAATATTGAAAAGCAAATTACGAGAGTTTATAGACCAAGGATATCAAATTATCTGTGGCATTGAAAATACAGGTGGATATGAACGTAATTGGGTTAATGCAATTAGGGGCTTGTCAGAAAAGCTTAAGACAGTTGAAATATATAGACTTAACCCAAAGGCGGTTAAACATCAGATAGAAAGTCTAATGAAACGAACTGTTAATGATAGTGTTAGTGCCGAGGGGATTGCAATATATATGATAAATAATTATGATCTTTTCAAAGAATATTGGGTTAAAAGCATGGCTGAAACAATAGCTGTTACAGAAGAAAAGATGCTAAATAACATGATACATAGTTTAATGAAGCAAAGGACTATGAAAAAGAATCAATTGGAAAAAGTATTATATCAAACCTTTCCAGAAATATTAAAAGATGTATCAAATGGATCCAATTGGGTATATACCTTATTGAGTAAATATCCAAGTGCAGCATCAGTAAAGAGAGCGAAGATGAGTGGTTTACAGTCAATTACGAAGGTAACGGAGAGAAAAGCGAAAGAATTGAAATCAAAAGCGTTACGAAGTGTAGCAACCTTAAGTGGTGAAATACCATCCTTAATGGTATCCCATCATTGTAAATCCATCATGCAATTAAATAAGGAAATAGAAAAGTTAAAAGGTGTATTGATAGCGAAATATGAAGATAATGAAGATGTTCAGCGATTAATTAATATACAAGGAATAGGTGCATGGACAGCAGTGGGATTTTATATTGAACTTGGAGATCCTAGACGATTTGATAATACATCCCAGTTAGCCGCATTTTTTGGAGTAAATCCAACATTTAAGCAAAGTGGAGATGGGAAATATAAATCAAAAATGAGTAAACAAGGAAGTGTAAGAATGCGCTCTACACTCTACCTGATGGCACATAATTTATTTATGCAAAATGAATATTTTAAGAATTTATACGCAAAATACAGATCAACAGGAAAAAGTCATCGCTCTACAATTGGGATATTGATGCACAAAATACTAAGAATAGCCTGGGGAATGATGAAGTCAAATACAGAATTTAATCCAAAAATAGATATTAAGAATCAGGATAAAAATAAGGAAAGTGAAAAAGCTAAAAATCCAATAAGTGAAAAATCAAGATTACTACAAGAACTTACATTGGAAGCACCAATATCAAAACGAAATCGAAAAAAAAGAAAGGCTATGTTGGAGCCTCAATCATCAACAAAGGATGAAAATACGAGATCAGAACATAGCCAGTTACAAACATAAAAAAAGTTTGCAAATAATTTGGTAGTGAACGGTATATCTTTTTAACCTGTAGTAAAAAGTAAAAAAGATTAAAAAGTGATGGAAAGTGAAATTTTTATGCACTAAGATTAAACGCTTTGGAATGGCGAATATTTAAAATAGATTTTGTTCAAATCCTACTTTTTGTCACACACTCCATAATTACTATCCTTTTATAAAAAAGTGACTATATCTATCAAGATATGGTCACTTTTTTATTATCCATTTATTTAGTTCCTTTAACTATCATTTCACTACCTTTAAAAATGTTTCATCTAGTTTTATTATTCTATTTTGTTAAAAATAGAAAATAGTTTTAGAGATACAGTACTTTGGAATCTTTTTTGCATGGATAGATTGATGGATATGCTCTGCTTGACATGGGAGCATTTACATCCTTTACTTAATTATTAAGAAAATCTATCTGAGATGAAGTACATTTTTATCTTATTAACAGTATTATTAACTTCGGAAATTCTGATTGGACAGGATTTTTTAATTACAAATCCAAATATTACAACCTGTGATGGGATGTTGTATGATGCTGGTGGTAAGAATGGAGATTATGAGTTGAATAAGTCTTTCAGTACAACTATATGTAGTGGTGATGGTGGAAACAAAACGCATATTGAATTAGATTTTGTCGATATTGACTTGGCAGTAGGTGATTCACTATGGTTTTATGATGGTATGGGTGGGAATGGACCGCATATAGGAACTATAAAAAACAATATTTCTGGAGGCATTAAAGTTCGTTCAACAGCTGCTAATCCTTCAGGTTGTTTGACAGTACGTTTTGTATCAAACGGAAATGCTGGAGGTACAGGTTGGCAAGCAAGAATTCAATGTGTAGAATCATGTCAAGAAGTAAATGCAGAATTAGTTAGTACATCACCACCAATTGTAGATGGAACGATTGATCTTTGTTTGGGACAACCCATTGAACTCCACGGTACAGGTAGTTTTCCCCAGAATAATATAGTTTATAATCAATCATTGAATCAAAGTGACTATAAATGGGATTTTGATGATGGAACAACAGGGAATGGGGCAAAAGTGACACATACGTTTGAGAAACCTGGTGGATATAATATTACTTATGTAGTTTATGACTCCAAAGGATGTGCATCACAAAATTATGTCAATTGCAAAGTGAGGGTAGCTCCTCCGCCAAAAATAGATGTCGTGGGTAGTTTACCTAGTGAAATTTGTCCATCGGATACTATATCTCTATTATCAGACATTCAAAATAATAATTCTTATATAAATGTAACTCCTACGCCAGTTGTATTTAATAAAAAAGAAGTTTTTTCTGAAAAGCTATTCTTACCTGATGGATTTGATGAGTATAAGACGTCTATTAATTTAAATGGATTTAAAGCAAATGCGAGAATAACCAATGCGGATGATATTGAATCTGTTTTTGTAAATATGGAACATTCTTATTTATTGGATTTAGGTGTAAAATTAACGTGTCCAAATGGCAATTCAGTGAATTTAGTGAAATTTGGTGGGTTTATCTCTGACCGAAAAGTAGTTTTGGGTGAGCCCGTCGAAAATCCAGATAATCCATGTGATAATACAGTAACCACCGCTGGAGTAGGAGCTGATTATACTTGGAAAGCAAATGCACCCAATGATACTTGGACTGTAGAAGCCTTGAAATTGCCAAAAAATTCGACTTTACCTAGTGATATATATAAGTCATCAGATTCATTTGATGGCTTGATAGGTTGTCCAATTAATGGGGAATGGACCTTATCCGTGACCGATAATATTGCTTGTGATAATGGTTGGATTTTTTCTTGGGGAGTAGGATTTGCTAAATTAAATGCTTATGCTGTAGATACATTTCAAGCAAATATCGCTGAGTACAACTGGGAGAATAATACCAACGATATAGGAAGTACAAAAGATGAATTGATTATTTCTCCTAAAAATCCAGGTGTTGCAGCTAGTATATTTACAGTCAAAGATGATTTTGGCTGTACCTATCATGATACAGTAAGTGTTAAAGTTTTATCTCCGAAGAGTGGACAATGTTTAAAGTGTAATCTTCCAGAACCATCTATTTCTGATATCAGTGTATGTAAAGGAAATCCTATTAACTTAGATGCATCCATCAATAATGGGATAGATAATAGCATTAGTAATTTAACAAATTATCCTGTCGATTTCAATAATAGTGTGAGTGATAAATTGGTGATTACGGACTTTTATCCTGCTACTGTTTCTATGTTAAATCGGACGATTAGTAGTGTTGATTTAAATATTACTTGTGATAATTCATCTAATATTGAAGCTAATCTTATTTCACCTGATAATAAAGTATTAAACTTAATTGCTCAAGGAGATATTCAAAATAAAAAATCGTTCCAAGTTCATTTTAGTTTAGATGCAAACACTCCAATATCGAGTTTTGTATCCTCAAATACATCCTATAGACCATCTGGTTCATGGGCTTCATTGAATGGAGCCATGACAAATGGCGATTGGAAAATGGAAGTAATTGATCATAGTGGAACAACAAAAATGAATACTTTAAATACTTGGAATGTTAATTTGAAGCCTATTAATTCTTTAGAATATAAATGGACTGGAAATAATATTGATTGTAATGATTGTCCTGATATAGATATTGAGATTAGTAATGATGAAAACTATTCAGTCGCAGTAACAGATTCTTATGGCTGCTCTGTTTCAAAAAGTATTTCAGTTAAGGCAGTAGAAACCTACAAAGCTCCCAAGCCAAAAGTGACTGAAATGAAAGACGGAAGCGTATATTTTGAGTGGGATCCTGTCCCAGAAATCAATAAATATAAGGTGAAAGTGAATGATGGTGTTTGGAAATTTTCTTCAGGAGCAACAAGCCATGTAGAACCTGGATTCTCACAAGGAGATATTGTTGATTTTCAAGTAAAATCGGTTCCTGATGAAGATGTTTTTTGTGATGAAGAAATTGCATCTTTGAGGGTGGTTTATGATGGGTGTTATATGGTGATAAATGCAATAGAACAAGTGCCAGTTAGATGTTATGGTACACCCACAGGTGAAATTTTCGTGGATGTACTCGTTGAATCAGTAACTCTGCCTGTACAATATTCTATAAATGGAGGTGCTTTTCAGAATAGTGCATTATTCCCAGGGGTTTCTTCTGGAGAATATTTTATTACAGTAATGGATGCAGATGGGTGTACAGAAAAAGATACAATAGTACTATTAGATCCTCCACCTGTTTTAGGAAATGCATTTGCTACAGATATATCTTGTAATGGATTGAAAGATGGAAAAGTTAATTCAAATGCCACGGGTGGTACAGCTCCATATACATATTATTGGAATACTGCTCCTCTTTCCACATTTGACTCCGTAGCCGTTGACTTAGGTCCAAGAGATTATACTGTGACCATACAAGATGCAGAAGGTTGTGAAGTGAAGGAAACAGTCACTGTTAAAGAGCCCGATGTTTTGGTAAACTCATCTGTTACAACGCCGCCTAATTGTTTTGGTGGACATAATGGACTAATTGATGTAACCGTAATAGGTGGAACACCTGATTATACCATTAAATGGAATGATGGAACAATTGCAGAAGATTTAACCAATGTAAAAAAAGGAAATTATTCATATACTGTAACCGATGCACATGGCTGTACGGAAACGGAAAGTATTGTCGTAAATGAACCTAGTTCATCTGCTTTAGAAATGACTACTACGGATATTTTATGTCATGGCTTATCTACGGGTACCGCATCTGTAACTCCTATTGGAACAGCTCCATTTTCTTACGAATGGAGCAATGATTCAACGGTGAATAGCCCAAACAATATCAATATACCTGCTGGAAATTATGATTTGACCGTGACGGATAATGAAGGATGTATTTCTTATTCATCTGGTGTTGTTAGCGAACCTGATTCGTTGAGTGGAGTATTGTCAAAAAATGATATTCTTTGTAATGGAGACAATACTGGGGATGCTGAAATAGCTGTTTCTGGAGGTACTGTTCCATACGTGTATAATTGGAATGATTTAATGAATCAAAGTACAAAAACAGCATCTAATTTAAGTGCTGGTACATATGAAGTAACTGTTACGGATGCGAATAATTGTACATTAGAAGAATCTGTTGAAATTTTAGAGCCTATAGCTTTGAATATTATCAAAACACAACAAGATGTGAGTTGTGCATCAGCTACAAATGGTAAAGCTAAAGTAAGCCTATCAGGTGGCGTGCCTCCATTCAATATATTATGGAATGATGCCAATAATCAAACCACAGAAGAAGCTGTTGGTTTGAGTGTAGGAAATTATACTGTATCTATTACGGATGCCAATAATTGTTTGAAAACTGAAAATTTTGTGATTGGTATTAATCCAAATGGTGTCACAATTGATTCAATTCAGACCGTAAGCCCGATATGTAATGGACAAAATACTGGAAGTTTAACAGTTTTTGCAAATGGTGGTGCTCAACCCTATACCTATTTATGGGATGATCCATTAGCACAGATTGCTAAAGAAGCAAATTATCTTGTGGGTGGCACTTATTCTGTAACGGTCACCGATGCGGGGAATTGCAGTAGTACTCAAACCATTGTATTGACAGAGCCCGATGTATTAGATGGTCAAGTTGAAAGCACAGATGTTGTTTGTAAAGATGAAGCGACTGGAGTTGCTACCATTGACGTAACAGGTGGAGTAGGGCCATATAATTATCAATGGAATGACCCAAGTTATCAAATTACAGCTACTGCTTCGGATCTTTTGGCGGGTACTTATACGGTAAGCGTACAAGATGCGAACAATTGTGATTTTGAAAAAACGATTGAGATTTTAGAACCCGAAACTTCTGTAAGTGCAGTTGTAACTCAAGATAAAATAGGCTGTTTTGGTGCCGATGAAAATGTTGTTTCAGTAGTCGCTTCTGGTGGAGGAACAAATTATACATACAACTGGGATATAGGATCTTCAAAAACTACAGTAAATGGGATTTCATCTGGATTACATATCGTAACGGTGACGGATAATGTGGGTTGTGAAGCAGTGTCTCAAATTGATGTTCAAGAATTACAGCAAATTTCTGCTGAGTTTCTATATATAAAACCTAATTGCTATGATAGCAATGATGGAAAAATTGGAGTAAACACCGTAACTGGTGGAGATGGGAATGACATTTTATCAAATTATCAATATGCTTGGGATACAGATCCTGTACAAAATGGACAAATTGCTGAAAATTTGGCTGGAGATAAAGATTATGGCTTGACTATTACCGATATGTCTGGATGTTATGAAACTTTTGATTTACATTTAGATGGTCAAGAACAAATAAATGTAGGTTATTCCAAAAATGATGTAAATTGTAAGGGATTCAAAGATGGAACAATCAATATCGATGATGTGACAGGAGGTTTACCGCCATATACGGCATCATGGGGAAGCAATGCAAGTAATAGCAACAGTGTTTCATTATTTAATTTAGGACCAAATACCTATACTGTTACAGTAACAGATGCTAATGGTTGTACCAGTTCAGAACCCATTGAAATTTCAGAGCCAGAAGAATTAATTGTAGATTTTCAAATAGATAATACCAACTGTCATAGTGATTCAAATGGTAAAATTAATGCTCTGCCAGTAGGTGGTACAGCTCCATATTCTTTTGTTTGGGATAATGGAGAAACAACTCAAGTCATCGAGAATTTAACAGCAGGAAATTATAGTTTGTCTTTGACTGATAAAAATGGATGTAGCTTGACTGCATCACGAGAAATATTGCCACCCTATTATATCGGTGCAAATATCCATACTAATCCTACGACTTGTATCGATTCAAAAGATGGTGTTTTGAAAGTATATCCTTACGGTGGTTTTTATCCGTTTCAAATAAGTATTGAAGATGAGGCTTTTTCTGGGTCAGAAGTCTATGATGATTTAGCGGCAGGTACCTATAAAGTACATGTGATGGATAGTTTAGATTGTGCATGGGATACCTTAGTTGTTATAGATCATGCGCGTGTTTTTTCAATTGATGCAGGAAAGGATATCGAATTATATTTTGGTGATGAGAAGGAGTTGAAAGTAC